>JBIPNF010000047.1:0-13321 GCA_044373885.1 Flavobacterium sp.
CAACTTTGGCTTTATAGCCAAATTTCTTGAAAGGATTTCCCGATTGAATGTTTTTCTCTCGGCGTTCTTTTTCTTTTTCAGACAGCTTTTCTTGAGCTGAAAGCATAGAAAAAGAAAATAATAGAATAAGTAAATAAATTAGTTTATTCATAAAGTTATGTTTTTTGCACCTAGTGAGTACTTTTTATTTATCATAGCTATAGTCGGGAGACTTTGCGCAGCTCAGGGACTTTGCGCAGCGGGATAATAATTACTCTTAAAATTTAATTGTTGCTTTTATTTAAATTGTATGTTTTTACATTTATTTTCTTCATACCATTGTAGCCAATTATCTTTGTCCTTTTTAAATACACTGTAATTTGTATATTCATTAGCATAGTTCATTGTTTCTTCATAAGAAATATGAACATATTTCGATAAAAAAACTAAACTTTCGTCAAATTTTTTTCTATCCCCTTTTCCTGTTGTATAATTTTCAACGTTTGTTACATTTAACATGAAAATATTTTTAAATTCAATGTTCTCATTACAAACACTACTAATAACTTTGTTTTTTGGAGTTGAGCATTGAATAAATAACAATAGTAAAATGGATGATATTATAAATTTTGTTTTCATATTTAATTGGGTATTATTTCTTTGGTAACAGTATTTCTTCCAGAAGTTTCATTTGGTGTTATGGTTTGTTTTGTTGTAGTACCATTTTTTTCTAAATATGTGTTGTTTGAAACTCTTGTATTTCCGTTCACTTTATTTTCTGCTTGTGTTGCTTGTTGATGTGCTGTTTGGAAATTACTCCTTGTTCCAGTTTCATTGTTTTTTAATCCCATTTCAGATTTTACAATTTGTTCTTTGGTTTCGTGAATAATTGCTCCGGCACTCGTTGCTCCACCTTTACCTGCTTTATCAAAAGCTGATACATCAGCCATATCTACTTTTCCTGTAATCCAATTCCCGACGTTTGTATCAACGCTTCTCTCAACAATTGATTGGGTTGCTGTAAATGGACTATCAATTGCACTTTGATATTCATCGTGAAATGCTTGCTGTTGTTCTGTCATTGGACCAGCAATCCCTGTGGAGGATAGTTGAATAATTCCTCCTAATATAGGGTCTGCAGTAGCAGTATACATTCCGCCCATTGCACTATTAACTGTGTTCAAATAATCTTGTTTTACAGTTTCATTTTGGAAAGTCGGTTGAATAATTTCAGGTGCTCTCCCGTCAGGGTCAACAAATTTCAATGGATTTCCAAAACAAAAGTTATATGGCGACCAACTTGGGAACTCTTCACTTAATGGGTCTTGTGAAATCCAACGTCCTGCTCGGTCTCCAATTGGTTGTTTATCGGGATTTAAACTATCCTGAATAATTCGCCCAACAATTACATTTTTGATTGCGTGCCAACGTATTGTGCCAATTATTACAATACTATCAAGGTCGTGAAATTCTAAATATTTGCCGTTGCTTAACGTAGCAACTTTTGCTTTATAGCCAAATTTCTTGAAAGGATTTCCCAATTGAATGTTATTCTCTCGGCGTACTTTTTCTTTTTTAGAAAGCTTTTCTTGTGCTGAAAGTATAGAAAAAGAAAATAATAGAATTAGTAAATAAATTATTTTATTCATAAAGTTATATTTTATGCACATAGCGAATCTCTCGGGACCTGGGTTTTGATTTACACGCGATGGAAATCGCGCGGGAGCGGTGAGCCGAGGAATAAACATATATTTTGTAATCATAATTCATTTAAGGCTTTCTCTACGGCAGGCAGAAGCAAAATTTGTTTATTTAAGGCTAATTCTTTTATTCCTTTTCTAGTTTTTGCCTTATTTGATAAAGGATTGATGAATTTTTCAAACAGTTGTTCTAACAGTTGTTTTCGTAAATTGTTATCCATATTTGCATCAAAATCTAAAACAGAATTATATTTGATTGGCTGTCTTAAAAAAATGTTCCCAATCTCTTTTTTAACTAAATCCTTAGATTTTTTATAAAATTTAGCAAATAGACCTTGAATAAAAATTTTTATATTTAGTTCATAGTGATTACCAAAATTTGATTTTTGCAAATCTAGTACTATAATACTTTCATCATTTTCAATAAACCATCCTCCAAAAGATTTTTCAAAGCTGTTTATTTTAGCTATTTCATCAAAAATATTCTTAAATTCTTTAATTTCCATATTAGTATGTATCTAGTTTTTGTTTCCAGTTAATACCCTTGAATTCTGGCATAGATTCCAATTCTTTCATATATGTTTTTAACTGATTTTGTCCCGCTTTCATCGCTCTAGGATTAAATGGTTTTAGTTCATAAATTGTACTATTATTTATATCCAGAAAATCAATACGTTTAGCACTAGGTAACCTAAATTCTTTTATGCCATCAACACCAACTTTATAAGATTTATGCATTTTTTGTCCAAGTTCTAAGCTTGATTTTGTGTATTTTATTGCTCCATCTGAAAAAATTTCGGATGATTGTTTTGCTAAAAATCCAGAAATCCCTTTCCAAACCGCACCAAGAGCCAATCCTGCTATTTCTCCACCTGCCCACGCACCAAATATTTCGGCTGTTGGATCTTGTCCTGCACCACTAGTAGGTAGTATATTCGTGGTTTTTTTATATCCTGGACCCCTTTCTGTAAAAGAACTTCCAATTTCACTATCATTCTGGATATTTGTAACTGTATTTGTAACATTTTTTGTAAAAGTAAAATCTTTTTTACCATTTACAACTACATTTATATAATCCGTTTGATCTCCTCCTATAGTACTTACTAAAGTTGTTTTTCCTGTTGTTAAATTCCAATCGTATTCATTATCAACAGCTCTCCCATCAGGGTCAACAAATTTCACAGGATTATCATAACACATATTGTATGGCGACCAACTTGGGAACTCTTCACTTAATGGGTCAGGCGAAATCCAACGTCCTACTCGGTCGCCAATTGGTTGCGCATCGGGATTTAAACTATCTTGAACGATACGCCCAACTATTTCGTTTTTATAAACGTGCCAACGAACGGTACCTATGGTTACAATGCTATCAAGGTCGTGAAATTCTAAATATTTGCCGTTGCTTAACGTAGCAACTTTGGCTTTATAGCCAAAGTTCTTGAAAGGATTTCCCGATTGAATGTTTTTCTCTCGGCGTTCTTTTTCTTTTTCAGACAGCTTTTCTTGAGCTTGTAAACTCATTGAAAAGACTAACAGTATCAATACTAATTTTCTCATTATCCTTAATGTTTACTCATTGTATGTAATGCTTTGTTTTCGTATTTATTCCTCTCTTTTTTTAATGAAACAAGCCATTCTATATACATGTTTTCTGGCATATTCCTGTAGCCTATTTCGTGAATGTGTGCGTATTCTTTTTCTAATGCTGCGAATTGCAAATCGTGTTTGGTTTTGTCTTGTTCCTTTTCTATTTGTTTTAGATGTGTTTCGGCTTTCAAAATTAAAGCTGTAGCAAAATTTGGATATTCTTTGATTGCGGTTTCGCAACATTTGAGAATAAATTTGCCGTCATTGTTTGGAAATTTTGCATTAAAATTGTCTGCTAAATCTATTAATACAAGTGCAATGCTTTCACGATTGTTTAATGCTTTCATATAAACGCCGTTGGAAATGGCATCCAAATGCACATAACCCGAAGCCATAATCCAAGCATCAATAGGGAAAATACCGCTTGTGAGTTCTGTATTGTACCACCCATCTTTTATGCTGTTGTGTTTTATGTAAACATGATTTGGAGCCAATGCTAAATTGGCATCAACGCCTACTTCCTCGCAAAGTATTTTATATAAATAGGGTAACGAATGGCAATTGCCTTTGTGGGTTTCTAAAAGTTTTGAGACAAATAAATTTTCTCTTGTTTTATGTCCAAAAACATCATTAAAGTCATAACCGAAAGGACTGTATTTATAAATAGTTTCGTTATAGTTAATGGGAATTGTATCACACATAATTTGATAAACCGATGCCCATTTATTAACTATTGGCTTGTCTTTTTCGAGATAAGCTAAAAATCGGTCTCTGACCAGCGAATTACTTAAACTAGATAAAAAACGAATTTGTTTATTGCTATTTACCGTGTCTAATTTATCATTTAAATAAGCATTTTCAACGGAGAAAACGGCATTTTTGAAACTATAACTATTCTCATCGACAAGCATATTATTGAGCAAAGCGTAGCTTTGCTCAAATAGTTTTTCTTGATTTTGTGCGGTAGCACAAAACTTTGAAAATAGAATTATTAGAATTATAAAAGTTGTTTTTTGACGCATTTTTAATTTTTAATTGTTTTTATTACTTTGCCTTTAAACTGCAAGTTTAAATCTGCATTTTCTTGTTTTCTTTTGGCTTCTTTTAATGACCCTAACCACCTCTCGTAGGCTTCTTGTGGCATTTCTGTGTATCCTAATTGTTCCACTTTTTTACTTTGCAAATTGCATTCTTTCAATAATAGTACTGCATTTGGATAACCCTTTATTTTTTGCAATTGTTTATTATCTCTTGGGTTAAAACCTAATTGTTTAGCTACATACTCAAAACGAACTGTACTATAATTAGATTTTATCATTTGTGCTTTTATATTGTTCGGATATAGTTGCAGTGCTTTATCTGCTATTTTTTCTACAAAATCATCATATCCAAATTTATGAATGTAACCGTTTGCTAAATCTACATAAAATTCTGATAATAATTCTTGTTTGGAAAGGTTTTGTAAATAAATGTGATTCTGTAACGCTTCGGCTTTAATATACCCTGAATTAATAAGAAATGAAGAAGCTGTGAACATTGCGTTGGTGAGTTCAATATTGTACCATTTTCCGTTTTCATCTTTAAATTTAATAAATGAATGGTTTGGAGAAATAGATAAAAATGCTTCTGCATGAATTTGTTCAGCAAGAATTAAATAGAGTATTGGCATTGAATGGCACTGACCCTTTTTGGTTTTTAACAATTTGGAGACAAACATTTTCGACCAATCTTTTATCCCCATATAATCTTCAAAATCGTATTTAAAAGATGTATGCTTTAATCCGTTTGCTTTCAAGTTTAAGTTTTCTGAAAAGAATTGAAACAGCATATAATTTTTGGCTACGTTGCTTAATGTATCATATTTCATCTCTTTCATTTTGGCAAGAATATAATCGCCCGATTTTTTTATTATTTTGTCGAATTCTAATTTATCCAGTTTGTTTTCTAAATATGCGTTTTCGATTTCAAAGTTTACTTCTTTTATTGAATATTTTTCAACGTTTAGAGTTACCATTTTATCAAAAACATTTCTGTAATTTGCTGTTTCTTTTATTTTTGATAAACTCGGAAGATTATAATTTATTTGGTCGATTTCGTTAACATGTCTTTTAATTCGGTTTAAAGTTTCTATGTGTTGCTTTTGGCCTTTTTCAACTTCAAGAATTATTTGTTGATTTTGTTGCTGAATTCGATCTTGTTCGCCAGTTCCATAAAATATATTCATCGGATTTGGTGGCTTCATTGTACTTAATGTTCCATAATTTTGGTTCGAGTAATGTTGCATTTGTGTTGGTTGTAGGGTAGTCGTAACGTTTACTTGTGAGTAAGTAATAAAAGGAATTAAAAGTAAAAAAAGTTTCTTCATATTCAATTTTCAACGTTCATTGTGATTCAAGAGGGTCGGTGTATTAATGCCATAATAATAATGTTTTAATGTTTATGTCTATTTTCGATAAAATATCGCCTAACTTATTTATAGATTTGAAAAAATATTACCATTCAAGTTAATTGGGTCGCTTTGTCTTGTAAAAGACACCTTTTTTATTTATCGCAGTGCAATTTACTTTATTAGAATCCCATCACATTACGGTATTTTGGTGTTTTTTTTACGGTGTTTTTTTTATTACTCGTCTGAATTGTCCATTCTTTTGGATAGGGTTTCTTTTAGGGTGTTTAGGAATTTGGTGCGGTTTGTTTTACGGATTCTAATTTCTAGGTAGGCTCTATGGTATTGTCCTAAGTCGATTTTTAATGTTTTTTCGAAGAATTCTACTACGTCTTTTAAATCTGAGGTTCCGTAATTAAATGTTCCTTCTGCATGGAGAGCATAAAGTAGTTCTATTAATGCTACTTTGGAACCTGTCCATGTTTGTGATGCTTTTGGGTTACTTTGGATTTTTTCGTTTGCTGGTTTTCGTTCTAACTTGGTTAGTTCGTCTTCGATATAGACTTGAATTAAATCGTTTGCCAAGATTTGTGCTATTGTATTGTCGTGTGATGTTGTAAATCGATGGTCGGCATCAAAATAATTTGTGCCAATATTTAGTTTGATATCGTGTTTTCCCCTGATAAAGTATTTGCTATCTAGATAGGTACTCTCTGTTCTATGGTATCTGTAGAATTCGAGGTTGTTGTCGAAAAATATTTTTAGATTATTGAGTTCGTTGTTGAGGTAGGCACGGATTATTTTTTCGCCTCCATGCGGTTTTTTGGTTTCAATTTTATAAATAGAATTGTAGTAAATTAATTTGGATAGGATTTTGGGTTTGCTATTTTTAAAAAAATCTATTTCATACTCTGGTGACTGAAACGAAGTTTCTATTACTAGTGTTTTAATTTTATTTAACGTGTTGGATATGTGCTCGATTGCTTCTTCTGAAAGCTTTATTGGATCGTCTATTTCGAGTGACATTAAATTTAGTTCGGTGTCGAGTTCAGTGCTAATGGCTTTTAATTGATTTTGCATGTAATTGATTTTAATCACCAATTATAAGCTATTTATTTTGATTGCTTAAGGTTTTTTGAACTATTTTTTACGGTGTTAATTATTTGCAAACCCCACAAGTTCCACCTTTTTTGGCGCAGTATTTACAGTATTTGCAATTTTTGCAGGCATTGCAGTCTTTTGAACCAGTACATTTTCTACCAGCGGTGTAGTAGGTTGTGGCTCCAATTGCTGTGATTGTTACTATTATTGCGATTAGAATTTTTGTTTTCATTTTGGTGATTTTAACTAATTAATTAGTTGCATTTGTAGGGGTCTGGGTCTCCAACTGCAGGTGCAATTTCTTGATTGTAGCAAAGTTCTAGTTCGTTGGAATTAATTTTTTTAGTTTGTATTTTCACAGACAACCCACGATTGCTATCTGGCGCTGAGAGTGTTTTGTTTTGATGTGGTGGAATGTCGTTGAAGGTTACGTATTCTGTTTTGTATGTCCCCCCATTTTTTTTATATATTCTACGGCAATTGTTGTACTGTTTAATGTGAAATCGGTATCATTGTTTACAGTAACGTCTAGATTACTTATTCCTCCCCAGAAGTCTTTATTGTAATTATTTGTACCTATTTGTACCCAATTAGTAATTTGGTTTCTGATTTCTCTATTTATAATTTCATCATTATTGGCTTCGACCTCAACTGAATTTTCGTGATAATTATCTGTAATTGCAAAACCAACAATGGTAATGAGTATTATAATGACAGTGCTAATCATGAAATATTTTAGAAAAGAACTTTTAGGCTTTTCAAATTTAGGTGGCGTATTTTTAAAAAGCGGTGGAATTGTCGTTATACTATTTTTTAATTCATTAATCTCCCCTGCTTTTTTCCAATTGACCATGTCTTCTGACCAAATTGGTGTATCGTTTGTGATTTTTTTTGATTTCAGCTCTTCTTTGTTGAAAGGACCTTCGTAGTCTTGACCGTTGTATAAGTAATATTGTTTCATTGTAAAATTATTATAAATTAATTTTACAATTTTAGCGGTTTATTTCAATATGATTTTACGGTTTTTGGGACTTATTATTACGGTGTTTGTACAGATACTTTATATAAACCTCTATAAACATAAAACCCAGCAAAAAAAGCTGGGTTTTGTTATGACTAATTTTTTATAAAATATTTTGATTTACAACTTGGGCAAATGCCAGTATCACTAACTTTGATACATGAAGTGTCGTTTACTGCCATTTTCTTCGTTTTAAGACTGTTTATAACCTAAAAATGAGCCCGTTATTAGGCTCATTTTATTGTAAACTCGCTGTGCAAAGTCTCCCGACTTTGAGCTACTATCAACTAATATATTTATCAAAAGAAGAGGATTTTAATACATTCACTTATGGTATTTCTAATAATTCTACTTCAATAATTCCTATTCCATTAACATAATTATTTGCACTAGAATAAATATAATCTTCTATTTTTAAAACAATTCCTGAACGAACTGGATTCATATGAATATAATCTAATTTTGACCATAAAAAGTGTTCGGTAAAAATTTCTTCTGCATGATTTCCATACTGCCAAAATTGATGATTTTTATTTCTAGAATGAGTTTCTGTTGCTATTTTAAATCTTTCTAACATCCATTCTCTTCTGCTTTCAGGTTCATTTTTAATTTTATCCAAGATTTTTTTTGCTGTAAACTTTTTAAAATCTCTCAATAAATCTGACAACTTTCCATCATTAGATTGTATTATCATATGTATATGATTACTCATAACGACATAACCATACAAAATCATTCCTTTGTTTTTAATACAATAATCAAAACACTCAATAATACAATCTCTATAGCTTTTCCTAGTGAAAACATCTATCCAATCTAAAACTGTAGCAGTTATAAAATGCGCTTTTTCTTGTTCTCTAATAATATATCCTTCTTTCATGGTGCGTATTTTTTTCAAATGTAATCAATCTCAAATCCTTTGAATAAAAAAAGCTGCACTATTTCTAATGTGCTTTTTGTATATCTTAGCTCAAAGTCGGGAGACTTTGCGCAGCACGTTTAGTTTTTAATTAGAACACTTTGCGCAGCGGGGTCGGGAGACTTTGCGCAGCACGTTTAGTTTTTAATTAGAACACTTTGCGCAGCGGGGGTGTGAATGAAGTGTTTTAAACGCCTATTAAATATGGGTAATTCATAAATAAATTTAAAATATATCCATCTGTAATTATTTAATGAGAGTGTTAGCTTTTTTTGCTCTTAAATAGTATAAACATATTTGTTAAAATTGCTAATATAATTGAACTTATAATTAACATTAACCACCAATAAGGAATTATCCAAAGTGAAAAATATTTTATCGATTTAATAAAATTATAATGCCTTAACCCTAAATTTTCCATCCCTTCGCCAATCGTAGCACAGTATAAAATTAACATTATTACTATCAGATATACTAAAGAGTGTTTAATCATATTTTTCATATTATTTTGTGCTTTTATTTTCGAAATCTTTTTTAAAATAATAGTATATTCTAAGAGGTAATATAATTAATCCAAACGGAATTAAAAAAAACATTACTGTATAAAAAGCCCAACCTGAATTAATATAGTTTTCCATTTCTAAAAAATATAGAAACAAACCATAAATAATCAATATTATAAATGATTTAAAAAAATAATTTACAAATTTTCGTTTACTATCTGGCTTTCCTTCGATAAAGTAAACTAATAATAAAATTAAAATTGGTAGTAAAATAGTATAAAAATAAAACATAATTATTCTTTCTTTTTAGGTTCAACAACTTTTTCTTCTTTTTTCGTTACGTCACCGTTAAGGTACTTAGAAATATTATTTAGCACTTCATTCCATGACTTCTTTTGTTCGCTTCTGGAAAAACCTTCTGGTGCCAATCCCATGTCTACTTCTGATTTACTGTCAATTGAAAAAGTAATACTTCCATCTTTATTTTCTCCTAGTCTAAAAGTAATTTTGCCTTTCTCTATGTGTCCTTCCATAGTTGCAAAAGTGGTTGTTAATTTATCTTTTTTATCTTCCATCCCAACTACTTTTACATAAGCGTTATTCATTGGTCCATCAATATCTATTTTTATAAAACTACCAGTTTTAAAATCAGTAGCATTACCATTTCCATCTACAGGCTTATTAAAATCCGCTTTTGAATTTGTTAAAAAATTTTGTGGATTTGCTTTAAAATCAGATTTAAAATCAGAAAAAGACTTTTCAGAATTTGATACAGTTACACTATAATGTTGTTGTTGTGCAGATGAAGAGGGCAGTTTCATTACTAAGCTTCCTGGGTTTACACCTGTTGTTCTAAAATTTTGCCACTCTAGTCCTTCAATTTCTCTTCCATCAATAACTCTATTTTCAGAAAAATTATAAGGAGATTGATAACTGTATTTTTCAGCTAATGGGTCAATACTCATAAATCTACCTATAGCATAATCATAATTTCTCCACTTAAAGCTGTCACAGTTCAGTCCTAACTCGTCTTGACGCTCTTGCCCTTGATACTTATACTTATTTATAAGTAAGTATTGCCATTTCATTTTCAGAAACTAAATACACATATTCATTTTCGTAAAATATCATGTAATTATTCTCTAAATTTAATGATTTTCCTATTTGAATTGTAATATCTTTAGGATTCTTTATTCCTATTATATCCAATAATTTTTTACTAATATCACAATTGATTCCTTTTGAAATATAGCATTTGTTAAAGTTATCAGTAGGATAAGAGTTTAATTCAACATTCGACAATATATCATGTATTTTATTCCTGTTATAAAATAATGAGATACTATCAACTGTTTTGTCTGACTTTTTTAAAAGCAAATATTTGTTATTCTTGGAAAATGTTAGTTCTGAATTTTTGTATAACTTTTCCATCTCCTTAATGTCATAACTTGCTTGCATACTGCCAACTTCGATTAGTGTTGTTTTTATAGATTGAAATTTTAATGAATCCATCTTATTAATTGAACAACTCGTAATTATTATGATTAATAATAAGACAGTTATCTTATTTTTTCTTTTCATCTTTTTTAATTAAAGAGTTTAAATAATCTACTATTTGAGTCATTGACTTCCCTTTTAATACATCTAAGTGTACACTAATACCTTGATTATATAAGATATTTTCAGCATATCTTCTTTTTTTAACACCATCTCCGCCTCCCATAAATTTAAGAAAAAAATTACCTCCACTAAATTTAGAACCATCTTCTGTATATTGGCTTAATTTACCAGGTCCCATATTAAACGATGCATCATATAATGCATTTGTTTGATTTTGATTTAAATCAAAATTTTCTAAATATTCATCTGCACTCTCCATAATCCAATTGGAATCACTCGCAAATAATTTTTGAGCTTTATCTTCACTTATTTTACTACCAACAGTGAATGTATCTCCATCTACAATTTTATGCCCATATCCAATAGTTGGATTCCCCAAATGGTCATTATATCCGACATGGTTACCTTTAGCATCTATTTTATTGCCTTCATAAGCCTTTTTAAATGCTACAAGAGATGAGGCAATTGTATTTCCATAGTAATAAGTCATTTTACCTCCATGGTTTGAAGATACTAAAATCCCATTTCCCAAAGGACCGTTTATTGAAGTTTTATTAACACTTACTTGGTCTTTTATAAAGGTATATGTGTAATGAATTTTCTCTAAACCTTCTAATTCCCTGTATGCTATAACTTGATTTTCCGAAAAGTTATATGGAGACTGGTAACTATATTTCTCCGCTAAAGGGTCAATACCCATAAATCTTCCAATTGCATAATCATAATTACGATATTTAAAGCTGTCCCAATTTAGTCCCAGCTCATCCTGGCGTTCCTGTCCTTGGAACTTATAATTATACCCACTATAAATTATAGGAATAAACTCACCCGGGGGAATTTCCATTGGTGGTAAATCCATTTGAGCAGCTAAGACGTCCGTTTTCTGAACCATGTATTTACCAAAACTCCCAGTTTCAAGACCATTAATAGGTTGGTGTTTGACAATTATTTTAGCTTCTGTATTGTAAGAATGGTGTTTCAGCCCAAAAGGGTAGTAGTTGTTTTCTTCTATTTTGGTCAGTAATGCTGTTGCTGGATTAACCCCATAACTCAATCGAATATTCCCCAAATGGTCGGTATAATTAAACACATAATCAAAAGGGTTTGTCGCACCAACAGTATATTTCACATAGCCTTCCGCAGTTGGGAAAAAAAGTAATTTCCCACTTTCATACTGGTAGCCGTCTAAATAATCTACGGTATATACAATGCTATGTCGAGAGGCGATGTTCACTGTTTTGGCTACTTTTTTTCCTGTTGCTGTGTAAATGTAGGAAATATTTGGAAAGTCCCCTCCATTTTGAATAACAATTCGTGTGGGCAAATTCAAATGATTGTAAACAATGCTCGAAATTCCTTTGTTATCGTCACGAGTCATATTACCATTTAGGTCATAGCCGTATTCTTCTCGGTTATTGGCTCCGTCTTTAAAACCATCGGTATTGGCAGTAGCATCGGTTACTTTTGTAAGTCTGTTTTTATCATTAGAATCGTATTGATAAGCCAAATTGTCTAATAGTGGTGCTTCGGTCTGGCTCTCCATTCCACCATTTCTAACCAAACTTTGAATGTTTCCGTTTTTGTCATAACTCAATTTCTCATTAAAAGTATTGACCACATCGGCAGGATTTGGGTTGTTTGGGTTACTCGGTCGCACATACTGGGCGTTGGTCAATCTATTGAGCGCATCATAACTATAACCATAACTTCGGGTCAGGTTATCAAAATTGGTTCGCCAACGGGTTTCTGCAATATTACCGTTATACAATTTTTTTACATCCGTTTGGTTGTTGTCTAGCGTGTTGTAATTAATTTTAAAGGCGAATAAGTCAGGTTGAGCAGCCTCGCTATCTTGTAGCTCTCTGGTATCATTAATCCCCGTGAGCCATCCTCGAATGTTGTAGGTATAATCTACTTTTTGTAGTCCGCTACTTCCATCAACAGTAGTTCCACCGACGTTTTTTGAAAGAAGCTGTCCCATTTCAGTATAGGTATTGGCAGCTAATAATTGTATCTCACCTTCATTTATTTGGTGCGTGTGGGTAAGCAATCGGTCTTGGTCGCTGTAGGTAAACACTTCATCTGTTTTAATTTCATCAATATTGGCATTACGTTTGTGGCGGGTAACTGCTAAGAGCGTTTTTCCCGAGAAATCTATTTTGCTTTCCACATCGGTATAACCTCCTAAATAATTGGTGGTACTGCTTTTAACAGGTCGGGATTTGTTGTCATAAAGCGTGTAAGAACTTTCGCCATTGGTATCGGTTTGGTTTTGCAATACCCTCACCCAACTTCCTGTGGGCATTCCTTTTGGTTTATGGTCAGTGTTGTTGTAATATACGCTTGGGACACCTGCAACCGTAGTTGGAATAACAGGCGGGTTTGGAAAAGTGTAGTCGTCATAATAGGAAACCGTTAATAGTTTAAAAGTTCCTGTGACTATGGGAATAACATTGGTATAAAAAGCTGGAATCCCGTCAATAGTTCCCGAAGTCGTTTTAG
>JBIPNF010000229.1:0-3922 GCA_044373885.1 Flavobacterium sp.
TTTAGACGTATTTCAATTTTAACAAATATAGTTGTTTTGTCCCCACCGTGGTCACGAATAAAAAGAAATGCCCTAACCAAATAATCAAGCTTGCTTGAAATTATTTGGTTAGGGCATTTCTTTTTTCAAAGCGGAGCTTTGTTGGCAAAGACGAAGTCAATCCTTAGTTATATAACATAAAAAAGAGCAACTTATGGTTGCTCTTTTTTATTCTAATTACTCTTGAAGTTTACAAAAATATATTAATGGAGATGTTGTTTGTGATTTATCAAAATTAAAAATAACCCACGTATCATAATAAAATCCTTTTTTTGTTCCATTTTCATTGACAAATGTAAAATAATGAGTCATTACGCCATCAGTAAAATAAATCATTCCATTTATTTTTTTTACTATATCATATTCAAATAGAGTTTTTTTGTCATTGTCAAATGTTTCCATTAGTACTTGTTTGTCATTTATTACTAAATTTCCAACTACTTTGAAATTAATGCCATTTGCTGAACCAGCACCAAATTTATAAGTTTGTGAATAAGAATAAAATGTAATTGAAAATAATAAAATGGTTAAAAATAATTTTTTCATAATTTTTTTTTAGAGTTTTTAAAATATATCAAAGGTATGTTAAATCAAACCTAATTCATCTATAAAACAAACAAATTAGTAAACGTAACGTTTTTTAAATTAAACGTAATACTTAAAATGTAATTTATATAAGTCTATAAATTATAAATCAAGTTGTTTAAATATTTTAATAAAAAAAGGCTACTTTTGAATTTAAAAAATTTCATTAAAAAACTATGGACAGTAAAAAATTAAAACAAATAACAAACCAACTCAAAAAATCATTTGACAATTGGGATTTCAATTTAGCAATAAATTCAAGTAAGGATGAGTACCAAACAAGAGATAATTTGATTCATCCATTTTTAAATATACTTAATTATGTTAAGTTAATTGACTACAATCACGAACACGTTGCGGATATGGGCGATAAAAAAGGGCGTAAAGTTGATATTGCCATCACATTGGGCAAGAAAGACCCTTTGATGTTGATTGAGTGCAAAAGTGTAACTGCGAAGCTAAATGACAACCATTTTAGACAATTGAATGAATATTGTTTGTATTCTCCTACTGCTAAAATCGGAATATTAACTAATGGTGTCATTTATAATTTCCATACTGTTAATTCACGAGAAAAAAAAGGATTGAATACAAAGCCATTTTTTACTTTTGACTTAACTAATTATGATACTGCTCAATTAGAAACTTTGGCTTTGTTTTTCAGACAAACAATTGAAATAAAAGACATACTTGAAGTTGCGGAAGAAGTTTATTTTTTAGAAAATTTTGACAATGCTTTATACAAAACATTAACAGAACCGATATCGGATGACTTAGCTAAAATAATATTTAAAAATATGGGAGGATTAAAGTCTTCACCGAAATCATTAGCTCAAATCAAGGAACTAATTAATTCAATTTCAATTAAGACGGCGTTAGATAAAATTATCCAAAAAGAAATTTCTACTTCAAATAGTGGAATTATGACAACTACTGAAGAAATCAAAGCTTATAATGTAATAAAAACCATTCTTGCAATGTCTTCTAAAATAAAAACTATTGATTTGGACAGAATAAGTTATAGGGATTTGAAAAATTCATTTCTTATAATAGTTGACGAAAAACAAACTAAAAACATTTGCTCATTGGTATTTAAAGAAAAATTGAAAGCTATCGATATTAATGGCGATAGGTATGAATTAGAGGATGTTTCAGTTTCTTCAATAACAAAATTGAAAATAGAATTAACGAAATCAGCCTTAACAAGTTTAGTTTAAAAAAAATATTTGAACAAAAAAAAGGCGTTCCGTTATGGATCGCCTTTTTGCTTAAAATTCAATTTCGGGATGTCGATAAATTTGCTTGAAATTGTTTTATTTGGATTTCTTTTTTCAAAGCGGAGCTTTGTTGGGAAAGACAAAGTCAATCCCAGGTGATAAAACCACAACCACCTTGCTTGAAATTGTTTTATTTGGATTTCTTTTTTCAAAGCAGAGCTTTGTTTTCTTTGAGGTACGAGCGTGACGCTCGCACTAGCAGGGATAAATTTACTACAAAATGATCGTTTTAATGTTGATAACATCTTCCATTTGAACTTGTAACCATTCTTATACATCTTGATCCTCCTTTTCTTGTTCCGGAGCATTGAACTTTTTCAGATTTGCTTTGGGAACTTGTATTGCCTGAAGCTTCATTAGTAGTATTTAGTTTTGAACTGATTACTTTATAAGTTCCATCATCAAATAACATTACTTTTTTACCTGATTCGGTAGTTGCGATTTCTTGAGCTTTTGCAATGTTGAATGCAAAAATTACAAGAGCAGTTAGAATTATTTTTTTCATTTTTTATGATTTTAAAATAAACTCAAATTTAATTTAAATATTTTATTTAAACAATTTTTGTTATTATTTTAAACTAAAAAAGAGCAACCTTTCAGTTGCTCTTTTTACTATTCCAAAAAATTACTTCTGGTTGTATTTTTCCTTGTATTTGCTATACAATTTCGTTTGGTGCGAATTCAAATTGATTTTTCTGCCTTGAATGAAAGCTTCTGTCAATTTGTTGGTTCTCATGTCCAGCGCATCGCCTTCGGATATAAATAAAGTAGCGTCTTTTCCTTCTTCCAAAGTACCGCACTGGTTGTCAATTCCCAAAATCTTAGCCGTATTAGAGGTGATTAATTGCAACGCTTGTTCTTTGTCTAAGCCATAAGCCGCGCAGGTTCCTGCAAGAAAAGGCAAGTTTCGAGTTTGCATGCGTTCCATTCCTCCACTGTTTTCAAGTCCCACAAGTAGGCCTTTGTTGGTTAAAATACGGGCCATTTTATAAGGCAAATCTACATCTTGATCGTTGCTTTCTGGCATGTCGTGAACGTTTTTCAAGAGTACGCCAACGTTGTTTTCTTTTAATAAATCAGCAGTTTTATAGGCGTCATAACCACCCACAATTACGATTTTCTTGATTCCGTATCGTTTCGCTAGTTGTACCGCATCAATAATTTGTTTTTCTTCATTGGCATGAACAAACAATGTTTGCGTTCCATCAAAAATTCCTTTCATCGCTTCAAAAACCAAGTTTCTTTCGTTTGAATTGGTTGCTGCATACGCTTTTGAATTGTCAAAAAACAACGTAATCTCGTCCAGCTTTTTAGTATATTCTTTGTTGGCTTCACTTGTTCCGGGTTCTGCCCACCAGCCATTTCGTTTCATGGTCTTTGGAAAATTCAAGTGAATCCCGTCATTCTCTTTTATCAAAGCATCGCTCCAATTCCAAGCATCGAGTTGTACAACCGACGAGGTTCCAGAAATGGTTCCACCGCGCGGAGTAATTTGAGCCATCAAAATTCCATTAGGACGCGCACTTTCTATCACTTTTGAATCTGCTGTAAAGGCAATTATACTTCTAACGTGGGGATTCATATCACCAATTTCGCTTTCATCATCCGAGGATTTCACAGCATCAACTTCTACCAATCCTAAAGTGGAATTTGGCGCAATAAAACCAGGATAAATGTGCTTTCCTGAGGCATCAATTGTAATGTCAAATGCCTCCCTTGAAAATTTTACGGTTTTGGCATCAGCTACGACAGTAATTTTTCCGTCTTTGAAACCAATAGCGCTGTTTTCGATAACTTTTCCATTGCCCAAATGTGCAAAACCGTTAAGTATCAAAATGGATTTTGTTTCTTTATTTCCTGGGATTTGTTGTGCATTTATGGTTGTAAGCAAACCAAAAAATACCGCTACTATGTTGTATATTTTTCTCATTTTTATTGTTCTAAAGTATCACAGTGGTCTTCTTTTCTCTCTCTTTTCTTAGGCTCTTGAGTGCTCGATCCATTGTTTTTTTCGAGTAACA
>JBIPNF010000048.1:0-13233 GCA_044373885.1 Flavobacterium sp.
GAATCCAATTTAGCTTTGGTTTGCAACAAAGTAATATGAGTGCTATTTATAAATATTTGGGTGCTGACGAAGCAAGTTTGCCAATGCTTTGGCTTGCTGGTCCAATAACAGGTTTGGTTTTACAACCTATTATTGGAGCAATAAGTGACGGAACGTGGTCGCCAAAATTCGGACGTAGAAAACCCTTCTTTTTAATAGGTGCTTTAATTTCAAGTGTAGCATTAATTGCAATGCCATTCTCAAGTTCAATTTTTATGGCAGCCAGTTTACTTTGGATTTTAGATGCTGCGAATAACATCGCAATGGAGCCATATCGTGCTTTTGTAGCCGATAAATTACCAAGTAAACAATTCTCAATTGGGTTTTTAATGCAAAGTTTTTTTACAGGATTGGGAAGTACTTTATCCAATTTCACACCTGCAATTTTAGTTTCTTTCGGATTTTTGGCTATTACAGATAAAATGAGCAACGGAATTCCAACTTACACCTATTGGGCATTTTTTATAGGTTCTTTTGCAGCAATTGTTTCTATTTTGGTTACTGTTTTATCCACAAAAGAATTTCCTCCAACAGCTGAAGAATTGGAGGAAATGAAAATCGAAAAAAGTAAAGGAACTATTTTATACCGTATTTATAAAGACATAAAAAACGCTTTTCTAGAAATGCCTTTAACAATGAAACAACTCATTCCGGTAAAGTTTTTTACTTGGTATGCCATGTTTTGCTATTGGCAATATATTACTGGTGCATTATCAATTTCACTTTTTAATACTTCAGACGCAACAACTACTGGCTATGCAAATGCTCAAATGTTGACGGGAAATTTAAATGGAACGTACAATATTATTTGTTTTATGATTGCGTTTGCATTAATTCCTTTGGCACACAAAATTGGTGCAAAAGGAGTTCATTTTGTTGCATTAACATTGGGCGGGTTGGGCTTGCTTGCAATTCCTTATTTAAATAATGAAACGACACTTTTTATGATGTGGAACCCTTTTGGGGATGCAATTAAAATAAGTACTATTTATTTGTATTCATTTGGTTTAGGAACTGCTTGGGCTTCAATGTTAGCGATGCCGTATCAACTTTTAGCAGGTTCAATTCCTAAAGGTAAAATCGGAATTTATATGGGTATTTTTAATATGTTTATTGTGATTCCAATGATTATACAAATTTTCACAATGCAATATTTTGTTTTTGATTTATTAGGTAAAAACCCATTAAATGTCATCCGATTGGGAGGACTTTTTCTAATACTTGGTGGAATTTTTACGCTTTTTATTACAGTTAAAAATCAAAAAGATAGCGTTGACTAATGGAAAATATAAGTTATACCAAAGCAATAGAATTACTTCAAAAATGTTCGTCTCCCGATGGATTTCTTGCAAGTGCTGAAAACACTTCAAATTATAAACGAGTTTGGGCTCGTGACGGTGTGATTTGTGGTTTGGCTGCTTTAGCGTCAGGCGATGAAAACTTAATAATTACTTTCGAAAAAACGCTTGAAACTTTAGCCAATAATCAACACAAAAACGGTACAATTCCTTCTAATGTTTTGGCTACAGATAACGAAACGCAAGTAAGTTATGGGGGTTTGGCAGGTCGCGTAGACGCGGTTACTTGGTTTGTAATTGGAATTTGTCAATATGCTTTTTATAAAAAAAACAGTTCATTTGTTTCAAAATACGATTCCAATATTCAAAAATGTTTACGCCTTTTAGAGGCTTGGGAATTTAACAACCAGCACTTGGTTTATGTACCGCTTTCTGGAAATTGGGCTGACGAATATATTACGGATGGTTATGTTTTATACGATCAACTATTGAGGATTTGGGCTTTGAGAAGTTATAATTACTTTCAAAAAAGTGATACAATTACTTCTAAAATTCAAAAGATAGAACATCAAATCGTAGTTAATTTTTCTCCCAGTGAGAGTGTTCCAAAATACCATGAAAGAGCCTATAATGAATTACGGTTCAAAGGTTTTATGCCGTGTTCATTTTCGCCGGCTGGATATAAAACCCAGTTTGATGCTTTCGCAAATTCCTTGGTTTTACTCCTTAATATTGGTTTTGATGACTTTCAAAATGAAATTGTAAAGACTTTTGAAACCATTAAAAGCGAAACAGACTTAAAATTAATTCCTGCTTTTTGGCCGCCAATACAAGAATCTGATTTAGATTGGAATTTACTGAAAAATAATTGCAAATATGAGTTTCGTAATTATCCGTATGAATTCCATAATGGCGGAAGTTGGTCTATGGTTAATGGGTTTTATGGTTTGGCTTTGCTATCGAAAAATCAAAAAGAAAATGCAACTCAAGTTTTAAATTCAATTAATAGAGCCAACGAAATAGAGCACTATAGTTTTTTTGAAAATTTTAATACCAAAACTTCCAAGCCTAACGGAGTAGCCTTTTGTGCTTGGAGTGCAGCCGCAACAGTTTTTTTGCATCAAAATATACATACTAATTTTAAATTTTTATTTTAATTGAAAACTTTAATAGATATAATTTGTGTTGGAGAAGTCATTATCGACTTCATAGGTCACGAACTTAGTTCCATCGAAAAGACTGAAAATTTTCAACGGTTTTTAGGGGGTTCCCCTACAAATGTCGCAGTAAATGCTACTCGACTTGGATTGAATGTTGCGCTTGTTGCTACGTGTGGAAATGACGGTTTAGGCGATTTTATACTAGAGAGTTTGGAATCTAATAAAGTTAATACAACCTATTTTAGAAAATCAAGCGTGCAACCTTCTTCCGTAATATTTGTTTCTAAATCAAAAGAAACACCAGAATTTATTCCTTTCCGACATGCTGACTGCGAGATTTTAGAAGAACAACTTCCTGACGAATTGTTAGCAAATGCAAAAATATTTCACACTACTTGTTTTGCTCTGAGCAAAGAACCAGCAAGAACGTCTATTTTAAACAGCGCTAAGAGAGCGAAAGAATTAGGGCTTCAATTGAGTATTGATATCAACTTTTCTGAAAAAATTTGGGAAAATAGAAAAGAAGCTTTTGCGGTTTTAATAGAATATTTGGCTTTAGATCCATTGGTAAAACTCAGCGATGACGATTGTTTTAGATTGTTTGAAGAAACTAAATCTGACGCATTTGTTTTTGACTATTTTCATAATCTTGGGGTTACAACCGTATGCTTGACAAAAGGGAAAGACGGTGTAAAATTATCTGATAAAAAACAAGGGCTATTCTTTCAAGAAGCACTTCAATTAGAGGAAATTAAAGATGTTACTGGTGCGGGCGATGCATTTTGGGCAGGATTTTTATTTGCAATATTAAAAAATAAGAGCTTTGAAGAGTGTATTACTATTGCCCAAAAGTTAGCAAGAATAAAACTCCAAAACATTGGTTCGTTACCAGGAAATAGAGATATTGTTTCAGAATTAATGTGGGTTTAAATAAAATTTAAACCGCTACAGCACCTCGAATTCCTGGATGTGGATCATATCCTTCAAGGGTAAAATCTTCATATTTGAAATCGAATATATTTTTTATTTCAGGATTTAATATCATTTTGGGCAATTCTTTTACGTCTCTCGATAGTTGTAATTCGACTTGTTCAAAATGGTTATTATAGATGTGCGCATCACCAAAAGTATGAATGAATTCGCCAACTGCTAAATTGCAAACTTGCGCAATCATCATTGTA
Source organism: Flavobacterium sp. (assembly GCA_044373885.1). GTDB lineage: Bacteria > Bacteroidota > Bacteroidia > Flavobacteriales > Flavobacteriaceae > Flavobacterium. The sequence goes on from JBIPNF010000048.1 coordinate 3,679, forward strand.
AATAAGGCGTAGGAAGCAATATTAAAAGGAACTCCCAAAAAGATATCGGCACTTCTTTGGTACAATTGACACGATAATTTGCCCTCAGAGACATAAAATTGAAAAAATGCGTGACACGGCGGTAAAGCTACTTTTCCATTGGCTACATTTTCTGCAAAAGATTTTGAAGTATCTGGCAAAACACTTGGATTCCATGCCGAAACTAACATTCTACGGCTGTTTGGATTGGTTTTTAAAGTATCGATTAATTCTGTAATTTGGTCAATTTCTTCGCTGTTCCAATTGCGCCATTGGTGTCCATAAACAGGTCCTAAATCTCCAGATTCATTTGCCCATTCGTCCCAAATTTTAACTCCATTTTCTTTGAGATATTCAATGTTTGTTTCTCCTTTTAAAAACCAAAGCAACTCGTGAACAATAGATTTTAGATGTAATTTTTTTGTTGTAACCATTGGAAAACCTTGGCTTAAATCGAAACGCATTTGATACCCAAAAACACTTTTTGTGCCAGTGCCTGTTCGATCTCCCTTTTGCGTTCCGTTATCTAAAACGTGTTGTACTAAGTCTAAATATTGTTTCATTTTTTGGGGCTTTGTGCTTTATTCTTCTCTCTTTGAAATTTCGTCTCTAATTTTTGCAGCTTCTCCATAGTCTTCTTTTTCTACGGCTGCACCCAATAAATCTGTCAATTCCGACATGCTGTTTTTTGAATAAACATTTCCTGAAATGACATTGTCTTCAATTCCAAAAGTTTCTGGATTTGACAAAACATCATCAATTTCTTGAGAACTTTTGTCGTTGTCTAATAAATTGGATTTCAAATAAATTCCCGCTTTGTCAAGTATGTTTTTATAGGTAAATATGGGTGCGTTAAACCGCAATGCCAAAGCAATAGCATCGGAAGTTCGCGCATCAATAATCTCTTCGATTTTGTCTCTTTCACAGATAATGCTGGAATAAAAAACACCATCTACTAATTTATGAATAATAATTTGTTTCACTACAATATCAAATCGATCCGCGAAATTTTTGAATAAATCATGTGTAAGTGGGCGAGGAGGTTTTATTTCTTTTTCTAAAGCAATGGCTATAGATTGAGCTTCGAACGCTCCGATTACTATTGGAAGTTTTCGGTCTCCATCTACTTCGTTCAAAATCAAGGCATAAGCACCGTTTTGAGTTTGACTATAAGAAATTCCTTTTATTGTTAGTTTTACTAAGCTCATAGTTGCAAAAGTACAATGTATTGTATAAAATCACAAAGAAAATGCGGTTATAAAACCAAAAAAGGTTGTCTAAATAGTAATTCTATTCAGGCAACCTTAAATTTTTAGTGTTTTTTACGATTTAATTATTGGCTTTAAACGCTTTTAACTTTTCAATTAATTTAGGCACAATTTCAAATGCATCTCCCACAATCCCATAATCTGCTACTTTGAAAAAAGGTGCTTCGGCATCCGTATTTATAACCACCTTCACTTTTGAAGAGTTAATTCCAGCAATGTGTTGGATGGCTCCCGAAATTCCAATTGCGATGTATAAATTGGCTGCAACAGGTTTTCCTGTTTGCCCAACGTGTTCGCCGTGAGATCTCCATCCTAAATCAGAAACTGGTTTCGAACAAGCAGTTGCGGCTCCTAAAACAGAGGCTAATTCCTCAATCATTCCCCAATTTTCAGGTGCTTTTAATCCACGACCTGCTGAAACTACAATGTCAGCATCGGCGATGGTAACTTTTCCAGATGCTTTTTCAACAGCAACTACTTTCACACCAAAATCGGCGTCATCAATTGTTGGGTTGAAATCTTCTTGTGTTAATGAAGAAGCATTTTCGAAAATACCATACGAATTTTTTGAAATACTCAATACTTTTATAGCGGTAGTTATTTCAGTAGTATTGAAAGCTTTGTTTGAAAAAGCAGTTCTTTTTACTTGAAATGGTGAAGTGCTCAAAGGAAGTCCAACAACATTGGAGGCGAAACCGGCTTCTAAAGCTACAGAAACCAAAGGCGCCAAATACAAACTATCGGTTGTTGATGATAATACTATTACTTGGGCACTTTCCTTTTGAGCCGCTTGTTTAATTGCATCTGCATAAGCTTTGGCTGAAAAAACGGATAATTTATCGTTGTTTACTTTCAATACTTTATCGACTCCATATTTTGATAATTCAGAAACATCACTAGCATTTATGGTGATTGCAGTTACGGTTGTTCCTAATGATTCCGCTACTTTTTTTGCATAAGAAGCCAATTCAAATGCTACTTTTTTAATTTTTCCTTCTGCAGACTCTGCATATATTAATATTGACATTTTTTTTATTTTAAATGTTGAATTTTGAATTTTAAATGTTTTTGATAAGCCAATACAACATTTATAATTTAAAATTTATAATTATTTTTTTGCTTCTTAAATCACTTTCGCCTCGTTGTGTAATAAACTAATTAATTCATCCAAATTATCGGCGCTTACTAATTTCACCGCTGATTTTGGAGCTGGTTTTTCAAATTTTATTGCTTTCGTTTCCGATGAAGCTGCAACTGGTTCTAAAATAGTGAGGACTTTAGTTCGTGCTGTCATAATTCCTCTCATGTTTGGAATGCGCAAATCTTTTTCTTCAACCAATCCTTTTTGTCCTCCAATAATTAAAGGTAAAGAAGTGGAAACGGTTTCTTTTCCACCATCAATTTCTCGGGATGCTGATACAGAAGTTCCTTCAACGGTTAGGCTTACACAAGAATTCAGGAAGTTATATCCCAATAATCCTGCTACCATTCCAGGCACCATACCGCCATTGTAATCTAAGGATTCTTTTCCAGCGATAACTAAGTCGTAACCACCATTTTTAATAACTTCTGCCAATTGTTTTGCAACAAAAAAACCATCGGTTGGATTGGCATTGACGCGAATTGCTTCGTTTGCGCCGATTGCCAAAGCCTTTCTTAAAGTTGGTTCTGTTTCTGGTCCGCCAACATTCGCAATAGTAACGGTTGCTCCTTGTTGTTCTTGAAACCAAATGGCACGAGTCAAACCAAATTCATCATTTGGATTGATAACAAATTGAACCCCATTGGTGTCAAATTCGGAATCGCCATTTGTAAAATTAATTTTTGAAGTAGTATCAGGAACGTGGCTGATGCAAACTAATATTTTCATTTTTTATATGTTTTAAGCACTGTTTTTTCAGGGCACTAAATTACTAATTAATTTTCATTAAATTTACTATGCGTGCATATTATTTTTCTAAAAATGGTAATACTATATCGATTTCGTAGCCCTGATTGAAACGGCATCCCTCGCTTTTGGGCGAGGATATAGTGGAAAGCAGGAAATAGCTCCAAAAAAAACAGCAAATAATTTAAAGTTTTTTATGCTTTTAGTAGTATAAAATAATTATTTTTGCATCACAAATTAAAGAAAAACATATAAATAGATGAGAACTATACAATTTAGAGAAGCCATTTGTGAAGCGATGAGTGAAGAAATGCGTCGTGATGAATCCGTATATTTAATGGGAGAAGAGGTTGCTGAATATAATGGCGCTTACAAAGCTTCAAAGGGGATGTTGGCTGAATTTGGTGCAAAACGTGTTATTGATACACCAATTGCCGAACTTGGTTTCGCTGGAATTGCTGTTGGTTCTGCAATGAATGGTTGTCGTCCAATTGTAGAATATATGACGTTCAATTTTTCATTAGTTGGAATTGACCAGATTATTAACAACGCTGCTAAAATGCGTCAAATGTCTGCGGGGCAATTTCCAATGCCAATGGTTTTTAGAGGTCCTACAGCATCTGCGGGTCAACTAGGGGCTACGCACTCACAAGCATTTGAAAGTTGGTTTGCCAATACTCCAGGATTAAAAGTGGTAGTTCCATCAACGGTTTATGATGCTAAAGGTTTGTTGAAAGCAGCCATTAGAGATAATGATCCAGTAATTTTTATGGAATCGGAACAAATGTATGGTGACAAAGGAGAAGTTCCAGAGGGTGATTATATTATTCCACTTGGAGTTGCCGACATAAAAAGAGAAGGTACCGATGTAACGATTGTTTCTTTCGGAAAAATTATTAAAGAAGCTCATATAGCTGCTGACGAATTAGCAAAAGAAGGAATTTCTTGTGAGATTATCGATTTGAGAACGGTTCGTCCTTTAGATTATGATACAATTTTAACATCTGTTAAAAAAACAAATAGATTGGTAGTTCTTGAAGAAGCTTGGCCTTTTGCAAGTGTAGCTTCAGAAATTACCTATGTTGTTCAAGAACGTGCATTTGATTTCTTAGACGCACCAGTTCAAAGAATCACTACTGCCGATACTCCAGCGCCTTATTCTCCAACTTTGTTAAAAGAATGGTTGCCAAATGCTACCGATGTTGTAAAAGCGGTTAAAAAGGTAATGTATAAAAAATAGAAAATAATTTATAATTTTAGAGGCGTTGTTAATTGTGATTTTAACATTCCGTAAATCTAAAATTACTATATTTGAAACTTCATCAAAATCATTTGGTGGAGTTTTTTTTTGATTTATGAAATATAAAGTAATTACCCTCTTTTTGATCTTGCTTTCTAGCGTTACTTTTGCACAAACTAAAGTAAGCGGAATTGTTGTTGATAATGACAACAATCCTGTTCCCTATGCAAATGTTGTATTTAAAGGAACCTATGAAGGGGTTGTAACCAATGAAGATGGGCGGTTTTACCTAGAATCTCAGAAAACACATAAAATAATAGTGGTTTCATTTGCTGGTTTTGAAACCAAAGAAGTTCTATTGCCAAAAGCCGTTAATTATGATTTTAAAATCAAAATTAGCGATGGTGAAAAATTACAGGAAGTGGTTATTTTTTCAGGGAAAACATCTAAAAAGAATAACCCAGCTTTAGATATTCTCCGCAAAATTTGGGAACGAAAACGTAAAAACGGTTTGCGTCAGTTCAACCAATACCAAATGGAGAAATACGAGAAAGTCGAATTTGATATGAATACCATTGATAGTGCTTTCATGAAAAGCAAGGTTTTCAAAGGAATGGAATTTATTTTTAAACAAGTAGATACTTCAAAAGTAACAGGAAAAACCTATTTGCCAATTTTCATCAACGAAGCACTTTCAAATGTTTATGGTGATAATGTTAAAGTTAAAGTCAAAGAGATTCTTAAAGCTAATAAAAACTCCGGTTTTAATACCAATCCGCAAATTTTAGCTCTAATAAAAGACTTGTATAATGAGTATGATATTTATAGCAATTACCTAAAATTTTACGATAAAAGTTTCACAAGTCCCCTTTCCAGAACTGGAATTGATGTTTACAATTATGTTCTGCGCGATAGCACTTTTATTGATAAAAAGTGGTGTTACAATATTGTTTTCTACCCAAGACGCAAAAACGAATTAACTTTTAAAGGTGATTTTTGGGTAAATGATTCCACTTATGCCATTAAAAACATTAATATGGCCGTTACAAAAAGTGCCAATATTAACTGGGTAAAAGATATTTATATTGAGCAAGAATTTGAAGTTGTAAATGATTCCGTATTCTTGTTAACGAGAGATTATATGATGACTGATTTTTCGTTTAGCAAAAATGAAAAATCAAAAGGGATGTACGGAAAACGAACAACATTATACAAAAATCATCAATTCAACATAAAAAAATCAGACGCTTTCTACAAAGAAGAAACAGTTGACCAGGATCAATCTTTATATCTAAAACCCGATGAGTTCTGGGAGGAAAACCGTTTTGAAAATTTAAATAAAGATGAAAAAGGCGTTTACAAAATGCTTGATACCTTACAAACCAACCAAAAATTCAGACAAATATATGATTTGATTACCATTTTAGGAAGTGGCTATTTACATAAAGGTATTATCGATTATGGCCCAGTATTATCAACCGTTGGTTACAATGATGTTGAAGGTTTCCGATTGCGAGTTGGTGGGCGAACCTATTTTGGATTCAATGACCTTTGGCGAATTCAAGCCTACACAGCCTATGGCTTAAAAGACAATAAATTCAAATATGGAGTTTCTGGAAAATGGCTAATCGATAAAAAAAATCGCTTTATTATTGAAGGAGGAACCCGAAGAGATATAGAACAAATTGGCGCAAGCCTGACCACTTCCAACGATGTTTTGGGGAGAAATTTCGCATCATCATCACTATTTGCGGCTGGAAATAATGGAAAACTAACCAATGTTAGCTTTACCTCATTAGCATTTGAAATTGAACCCGCTAAAAATTTGACATTACAAGGAGGTTTTTCTTTCCGAACATTAGTATCCGCGTCACCCGATTTTAAATTGGATTATTACACCACTTTGCCTGATGCTTTTGGCAATGAAGGAATTTCAAGACCCGACCTCAAGCAGTCGGAAATCAACCTCCAAATTGATTATACACCGGGAAGAAAAACCATTGGATATGCAGTGGAAAGAGCTATCGTTAGCAGTCCATTTCCTAGATTTTTTGTGAATTATAGCCAAGGATTAAAAGGCGTTTTAAACAGTGATTTCGATTATAAAAAACTGCAATTATACTACAAACAGCCTTTTTTGATAGGACCCGTTGGTCAACTCAATTCCATTATCGAAGTCGGAAAAACCTTTGGCGAAGTTCCTCTAGGCTTGTTAAGTATTGTGCCAGGAAACCAATCGTATTTCACCATTCAAAACACATTCAACCTACTAAATTTCTACGAATTCGAGACGGATAAATATGCAACCATTCAATTAGAACACAATTTTGGAGGCCGGATTTTTGCAAGAATTCCATATTTCAGAAAGCTAAATTGGCGTGAAACAATTGGCGTTAAAGGGGTTTACGGAACTGTTTCCGATAAAAACAGAGCTTTGAATGCATCAGGATTATCTTATAATTCACCCGAAAAAGGCTATTGGGAATACAATGCGGGTATCGGAAATATCTTCAAAGTATTCAAAATCGAATTCAGTTGGAGAGGAACTTACGTAACACCTCAAACTAATAATTTCGGAATAAAAGGCTCGTTTGGGTTCTATTTCTAGAAGCTAATCCGGCTTTCCATTTCAAGTCCTCACCAAAAAAGTGTTTTTCTACACTATAAAAAAAGCTTCCTTTGGTCGCTTTTCTATAGCAAGAAAAACTACTTTTTTTAGCTCCGTGCTTTCCATTACTATCCGGGCTAAAACTATTTCGATCCCTCATTTACGATTTAGAAATCGAAAAATTCGAGTATTAAAAAACTTAATTTTTCAATGTTTTTTATAGTATAATAAAATTAACGGTATAAAATCAATAAATCCCTAGAGTTTTATGCGAATTAATGTCAAATACACATTCGCTTTTTGTGATAAAATTTCTTTAGATTTCTTTAATTTTGTATTCTGAATCAACGTTAAAAAGAAACACCATGACAAATCCAAAAACATTCGATGTTTTAATCGAAATTCCCAAAGGAAGCAGAAATAAGTATGAATATGATTTTGATTTAAAGAAAATAAGATACGACAGAATGTTGTTTTCATCCATGATGTACCCTTCGGATTACGGATTTATTCCTGAAACATTGGCATTAGATGGAGATCCATTAGACGTTTTGGTTTTAGTTACCGAACCTACTTTTCCAGGTTGCGTAATGGAAGTGAAACCAATTGGGGTTTTCTTCATGGCAGACGATAAAGGTTCCGATGATAAAATTTTGTGCGTTCCCGTTTCGGATCCAAATTGGAACAAACTGGAAGATTTATCCGATATGAACCCACATTTACTAAAAGAAATCGAACATTTCTTCCAAGTTTATAAAGATTTAGAAAATAAAAAAGTAGATGTTGGTGGCTGGGGAGACGTTCATAAGGCCAATCAAATCATTGACGAGTGCATTGAGAGATTCGAAAAAATTGAGAATAAAACTGTCGGCCTCTTCAGTATAAAGTAATAAAATTATCAAATATTTAAAAAAGCACTATTCTTGACAGAATAGTGCTTTTTTATTTGTTAAGGTTTTGTTACATTTGCATCCAATTATTTAGTAACCAATAAATAGAATATGGAATCATTCATGATTTATGTGCCAATTGTTATGGCATTAATAGGATTGGCTTTTATGGCAATCAAAAGAAGCTGGGTTTTAAAACAAGATGCTGGAGACGGTAAAATGAAAGAAATTTCAGATTATATCTACGAAGGAGCCCTGGCATTTCTTAAAGCAGAATATAGATTATTAGCAATTTTTGTCGTGATAGCAAGTATTGTTTTGGCTGGAATTTCATTTTTAGTTCCAACAACAAACATATTAATAGTAGTAGCATTTATTTTTGGTGCTTTCTTTTCTGCTTTGGCCGGAAACATGGGTATGAAAATCGCTACTAAAACAAACGTAAGAACAACTCAAGCGGCCCGTACAAGTTTGCCACAAGCATTAAAAGTTTCTTTTGGTGGTGGAACAGTTATGGGATTGGGAGTTGCTGGTTTAGCCGTTTTAGGTTTAACAGGTTTCTTTATTTTCTTTTTCCATTATTTTATGGGAGGAAATTGGGCGAATGGTGGAACAGATAAAATGACTATCGTTTTAGAAACATTAGCTGGTTTCTCTCTTGGAGCAGAATCAATCGCCTTGTTTGCTAGAGTTGGCGGGGGTATTTATACTAAAGCTGCAGATGTTGGAGCCGATTTAGTGGGTAAAGTGGAAGCTGGTATTCCAGAAGATGACCCAAGAAATCCTGCTACAATTGCAGATAATGTTGGAGACAATGTTGGTGATGTTGCCGGAATGGGTGCCGATTTATTTGGTTCTTACGTTGCAACTGTTCTTGCCGCAATGGTTCTTGGAAACTATGTGATTAAAGATATGGGTGGAAACATCCAAGATGCTTTCGGTGGAATTGGACCAATTTTATTACCAATGGCTATTGCTGGTTTTGGAATTTTATTCTCTATCATCGGTACGATGGTTGTAAAAATTTCTGATGACAACGCTAAAGAAGCGCAAGTTCAAAAAGCATTAAATATTGGAAACTGGATTTCTATTGCATTAACTGCTGTTGCTTGTCTTGTATTGGTAAAATACATGTTGCCTGAAACAATGAAAATGAGTTTCTTCGGAGAAGGAATAAAAGATATTTCTTCAATGAGAGTTTTCTATGCAACAATCGTAGGATTAGTTGTTGGAGCTACTATCTCATCTGTAACAGAATATTACACAGGATTAGGTACAAAACCAGTTATGGCAATTGTACAAAAATCATCAACTGGAGCCGGAACTAACGTAATTGCAGGTTTGGCAACAGGAATGATTTCTACATTCCCAACCGTACTTTTATTTGCAGCAGCAATCTGGTCTTCTTATGCATTAGCAGGGTTTTATGGTGTGGCTTTAGCTGCTTCGGCAATGATGGCTACTACAGCAATGCAATTAGCAATCGATGCGTTCGGACCAATATCTGATAATGCTGGTGGAATTGCTGAAATGAGTGAATTACCTAAAGAAGTTCGTACAAGAACCGATATTTTAGATTCTGTTGGAAACACTACTGCAGCCACAGGAAAAGGTTTTGCAATCGCTTCGGCGGCATTAACTTC
>JBIPNF010000230.1:0-3898 GCA_044373885.1 Flavobacterium sp.
TTTTGTGGCTAATGTATTTATATTTAAATTATTAATATAAACAATATTGCTAATAATGAATTCTTCAGGAGTCCTAAGTCCTAAATTTCTTGCATGATCAGAAACAATTAATTTATTTACATCAGAAATAGTATATCTATTTATATTTGGTAATAAAGATAATTTATAATATAAATATTCTTTAATTTTTTTAAATTCTTGCATCCTAAATCGATCTAAATCATCATCATTGGTCAATTTTAACTTAAGATTCAAAAAACCTCTTCTATACCAGATTCCTTTAATATTAGATAATAATAAAAAATTTGACTTTGATTTTATTTTAATGTCATTTAAAATAAAATCAACTGTCAAAATATCCGTTTCATTAACTCTAATAAAATTGATATTGTAAAAGAGAAGCCATTCAATCACCATACATGATGAATAATCAGCTTCTTCTGTTAAAATTAAAATCATAAATTGATTTTTAACATTCTTCTACATTGCAAACGTGATCAAAAATAACGATACCGTCAATTGATTTAACATGATGGAGATCAGACCTGTTGTTAACACAAGTATCATCTAATGTTTGACACCAATTATTAGTTTCTGGAGATTTTCCTCCAAAAACATTTCTTGAATTTTTATCACTTATTGTACAATTAGAATTTTTTTGTTCAAATTTTTTTAAACTAACTAATTTTTTCATTTTATTTATTTTTTAAATTAACAATTATTATCTACTTCATATGTTTCAGTAACTACAGTTCCATCGTCATAATCACGAGTTTTTTCACATCTTGAATCACAACAGCCAGAACTACTGGTTTGTGTCCAACAGGTATATCTAGAAGTTGACATTGCCAAGCCACCATTGATATGATTCATATCAAAATCAGATAATAAATTTGTTTTTTCTTTCTTAAAATTCTCTAACTTTCTCATATTTATTGTTTTTAATTAATATTTTTCATTGGGATATAGTTTGTTAAATTTCCATTTCTCATAAGTATAACTCGGCATTCCGATTTGTTTTCTTCTTTTGTTCAACTCTTGTATTTTTATTGTAGTTGGGTTTGTGTAAGAACCATAATATTGTTGCTGTCCATGATACAAGTTATATTGATCAAACATTGTAGCGTAAGCTCTGGGTGGAGCCATTCCTTTTTTTATAAATTCAAGTATTTTGGGTAAAAAAATATTTAACCTATTATAATCGTTCGTATGTAATAACATTGTCCCAATATCTACATGAACGTTATCGAGATTAAATTCTCCAATAATTTTTTCATTTGGGTAGCCATAATCTTTGAAAATCTCTAGTAATCTTTTGGAATTTAGTGAATCAATTTCAGTTTGTTTTTTAATATTTCCTTCATAATCTTTTTTTCTGTAAAATTGATCCTCTAATGCCATTTTTTTCAGCTCATTTCTTATATCAATTTTAACGGTACTTAAATATTTTTTTCTCAATAAAATATAATTTTCATCAAAATATATTTTTTCTTTTAAATAAATTATATTAAAAATGGAATCATTTTTTAAAGCAAGGTCTGTTAATCGATATTTACTTATTAATTCAGAAAAATCTAAAATGTTTATTTTTTTATTTAATATTATTTTCAATTTATAATAATTATTTACTTCATAATAATTTGCCAATTGGAGTGGTTCATATTTTTTAAAAAGACTATCCAAAATTTTATAACTTTTTTTATAATCTTTTATTATGTATAAACTATCTGCCTCATATACTTTTAAATAATAAGGAATATAACTAACTTCATTTTTATAAACAAATTGCTTTTTTGATCTACATGAAACAATCAAAACAAAAAGCAAGAACAAAATCAATCCAATTTTTTTCATAAATTTTAATATTATTCTATTTAAATATTATTCTATCAATAATTTTAGCATTTTTTAAATTATTTTTAAATTGAAATAAAATCATTTTATTTTAACAAACTTAACAAAGTATCCAAAGGTACTGTTCTTTTTTCTATGCTTTTTCTATGCAATTGAATGTGCATAATCAATCATAAACGAGCATATCGGCGCATAAGTATGTTTAAATAATTGGTGTATTCAATTTTTTAGTATATGTAATTTTTTTAAACCATCAACTTCCTTAAATTTTATATTTAATAAACCTCTTCTGTACCAAACACATTTTAAATCACTAAAATAAAATGACTCATCTACACTAATCATTTTAAAGTCATCTCCATAAAAATCGATAGATAGTTGATTATTTTCATTTAATCTTACCCATTTAATCCCAAAAGAAGAAAGCCAATTAATTACAATATTAGTTGAATAATCGGCTTCCTCAGTAATAATTAACACCATTAATTCAGTTAACAGTCTCTATCTGAAACAACAACAGTTTTAAATCTGATGTAAATATTCCCATCATCATCTCTACAAACTGTTCTTGAATCGCTACAATTATTTTGACATGTAGACTCTGTTCCCCATTCGCTAGTTCCTGTGAGACCTCCGCTTATCTGTTTCAAACTCTCTTTTTCCATAACGAATTTCTCGTCAAATTCTTCTAATTTTCTCATGATTATTTAAAATTTTGTTAATAATTCTTATTTAAAAAACTGAGGGTATAACTTTCTTGACCTCCATTCTTCATAACCATAACTTGGCAATCCAATCTTTTTTCTTCTTTTGTTTAATTCATTAATAGGTATCTCAACCTTATTTTCATATGAGCCATAATATTGTTCTTTCCCATTATATAATAAAAATTGGTCATACAAGTTGGCGTATAATTCTGGCGAAGCCTCTCCAAGTTTTACATATTCATATATTTTAGGCATAAAATATTGTTTTCTAACAGAATCTTTTGTGTGTAATAATATAACAGTAGTATCTGTATCGCTTTTATCAATATTATATACTCCGGTTTTTTTTTGATTGGGAAAACCGTAATTATCAAAAATTTCCATTATTCTTTTTTGATTCTTTAAATCAATCACAGTTTGTTTATCTATGTTAGACTCATAATCATTCTTTCTATAAAACTGATCTTCGGATTTCATTCCTTTTATTTCATTTCGAAGTTTCAAATCTATGTTATTAATATAAATGGCTCTTAAGCTTTCATAGTTAGATAGAAGTAAATTTTGTTTTTTGGTTGATTTGAAAATAGAATCATTAGATATAAATTCTTTATTGTAACCATAGAAGCTAATTAATCTTAAAAGTTCTTTGTCTTTGATTTTTTTATTTAAGATAATTTTTAATTTAATATAACTTAGTACCTCATCATATATGATTAAATTTACGGGTTGATATTCTTTAAACAAACTATCCAATATTGAATAACTCTTACTATATTCTTTTAGTACAAATAGACTATCTGCCTCATATACTTTTAAATAATAAGGAATATAACTAACTTCATTTTTATAAACAACTTGCTTTTTTGATCTACATGAAATAATCAAAACAAAAAGCAAGAACAAAATCGATCCAATTTTTTTCATAAATTTTAATATTATTCTATTAAATTTTTACTCTATCAAAAAAGTTAACATTTTTTTAATTATTTTTAAATTGAAATAAAATCATTTTATTTTTTATCAAACTTAGCAAAGTATTCAAAGGTACCGTTCTTTTTTCTATGCTTTTTCTATGCAATTGAATGTGCATAATCAAGCATAAATGAGCATATCGGCGCATAAGTATGTTTAAATAATTGGTGTATTCAATTTTTTAGTATATTTAATTTTTTTAAACCAAACAACTATTTTCTATATGAACACGATACTTAAAAAAAACAGGACAGCGAAGGGGTATTCACAATTAGAATTTTCAAAATTAGTAGCAATGGATCAAACAACCTACTCAAGAAAAGAAACTGGCAAAACCTTTATTACTGAAGAGGAATGGGGCCGGT
>JBIPNF010000231.1:0-3897 GCA_044373885.1 Flavobacterium sp.
ATTCTAAAACCTGAAACCTAAAATCAAAATCCCATTGTCAATATAATTCTTAATAACTTTGATTACAAAACTTTTTAAAACAATTCGAATTTCACTACATTAGCGCACTCTTCGTCTGAGCAAAAAGCAAAGACCAAACAGAACGCAGTTAAATTCGATAAAAATAAAAATGTCAGATCAAAATCAATATACCGAAGACAACATCCGTTCACTCGACTGGAAAGAACACATCCGAATGCGTCCCGGAATGTACATCGGAAAACTCGGTGATGGTTCGTCTCCAGACGATGGTATTTATATTCTTTTAAAAGAAGTTCTCGACAACTGTATCGATGAATTTGTTATGGGAGCAGGCAAAAACATTGAAGTTACTATCAAAGATAAAACCGTAACCGTACGCGACTATGGCCGTGGAATTCCACTTGGAAAAGTGATTGACGTCGTTTCCAAAATGAATACAGGTGGTAAATACGACTCACTTGCCTTCAAAAAATCAGTTGGTTTAAACGGAGTCGGAACAAAAGCAGTTAATGCATTATCCAATTATTTCCGAGTAGAATCTGTTCGTGACGACAAACAAAAAGCAGCGGAATTCTCAGCAGGAAACTTAGTTCTCGAAGAAGATATTGTAGAAACTACCAAACGAAAAGGAACCAAAGTTACTTTTATTCCAGACGAAGCTATTTTCAAAAATTATAAATTCCGATATGAATATGTAATCAGAATGGTCAAAAATTACTGTTATCTGAACAACGGTTTGACTATTCTATTCAATGGCGAAAAATATTTTTCTGAAAATGGACTAAAAGATTTATTAGAAGAAACCATTCATGCCGATGATTTGGAATATCCAATTATTCACTTGAAAGGCGAAGATATTGAAATTGCTTTAACACACAGTAAAACGCAATATAGCGAAGAATACCACTCTTTTGTAAACGGACAAAATACCACACAAGGAGGAACGCATTTGGCAGCCTATCGCGAAGCAATCGTCAAAACGATTAGAGAATTTTACAACAAAAGTTTCGAAGCTTCCGATGTTCGAAAATCGATTGTAACGGCCATAAGTATTAAGGTTATGGAACCTGTTTTTGAGTCGCAAACAAAGACCAAATTAGGTTCTACCGATATGGGATCAGACCCAGGAATGCCTTCGGTTCGAACATTTGTAAATGATTTTGTTAAAAATAAATTAGATAATTTCTTACATAAAAACCCACCAACTGCAGATGCTTTGTTACGAAAAATCCTTCAGGCGGAACGAGAACGTAAGGAACTTTCTGGAATTAGAAAATTGGCCACAGATCGTGCAAAAAAAGCCAATCTTCACAATAAAAAATTAAGAGATTGTCGTGCCCATCTTCCTGATACTAAAAATCCTAAAAATCTAGAAAGCACTCTTTTTATTACTGAAGGAGATTCGGCTTCTGGGTCTATTACAAAATCACGCGATGTTAATACACAGGCGGTTTTCAGTTTGCGTGGAAAGCCATTGAATTCATACGGAATGAGCAAAAAAATTGTTTATGAAAACGAAGAATTTAATTTGCTGCAAGCAGCATTAGACATTGAAGATGGTTTAGAAAAATTGCGTTATAACAACATCGTAATCGCAACAGATGCCGATGTAGATGGAATGCACATTCGATTATTATTAATAACTTTCTTCTTGCAATTTTTTCCAGAATTGATAAAAGAAGGACATTTATATATTTTGCAAACGCCACTTTTCAGAGTTCGTAATAAAAAAGAAACTATCTATTGTTATTCTGATGACGAGCGAAAAGAAGCAATAGAAAAGCTAAAACCAAAGCCAGAAATCACCCGATTTAAAGGTTTGGGAGAAATATCGCCAGATGAATTCAAGAATTTCATTGGTGAAACGATTCGTTTGGATCCCGTTATGATGGACAAAAACACCTCAATTGAGCAATTATTGTCTTTTTATATGGGGAAAAATACGCCAGACCGCCAAGAATTTATCATCAAAAATTTGAAGGTGGATTTAGATGTTGTTGAAGGCATATAAAAAGTAAAAATATGATAAATAAAAGGATTATAGCAGTAGTTATTTTAGTATTTACAATTGGTTTCGGTGTTACTTTTTTCATAATAAAAAGTAATGACCATATTGAATGTGAAACTGTAGTGAAAAAATATAAAAATAACGATGGAGACATCGTAACTCGAACAGAGCATGTTTGCAAAGAAAAATATTCATTATAATAGCTTAAAGTAATTAGCATCCATAGCATATAGTTGATGAAAGACGAAGACGAAGATAATAATATCCCAAATGAAGACGAATTTAACGAAGAGTTAAACGAATCTGTAATTGAAGAAAGCTTTGAAGATATAAAATCTTCAGAAGGAAAACATTTTTACGAAAATGATGAAGACGGCAATGATACCATTACCAAAGTTACAGGAATGTACAAAGATTGGTTTTTGGATTATGCTTCTTACGTTATCTTAGAGCGGGCTGTACCTGCAATTGAGGACGGTTTTAAACCCGTTCAACGCCGTATTATGCACTCGCTTAAAGAGTTGGACGATGGTCGTTATAATAAAGTTGCCAATGTTGTTGGTCATACAATGCAATACCATCCCCACGGCGATCAAAGTATTGGTGATGCTATGGTACAAATTGGTCAAAGGGAATTATTGATTGATTGTCAGGGAAACTGGGGAAATATCCTTACTGGAGACAGCGCTGCAGCTTCTCGTTATATTGAAGCTCGTTTGTCTAAATTTGCTTTGGAAGTTTTATATTCACCAAAAATTACCGATTGGGGAGTTTCCTACGATGGTCGTCGTGCTGAACCTAATAATTTACCCGTAAAATTCCCATTATTATTGGCTTCAGGAGCCGAAGGAATTGCAGTTGGACTTTCAACAAAAGTATTGCCTCACAATTTTAATGAGTTAATTGATGCTTCTATAAAAATATTAAAAGGAAAACCTTTCCAACTATTTCCAGATTTTCAAACAGCTGGAATTGCAGATGTTTCCAATTATAATGACGGATTGCGTGGCGGAAGAGTACGTGTTCGTGCTAAAATTGGACAATTAGATAAAAATACTTTGGTTATTACCCAAATTCCGTTTTCTACAAATACTACAACACTAATCGATAGTATTTTGAAAGCCAACGAAAAAGGAAAAATCAAAATCAAAAAAATTGAAGACAATACTGCTGCGGATGTTGAAATTTTAATTCACCTATTCCCAGGAGTTTCTCCTGATAAAACCATTGATGCTTTGTTTGCTTTTACGGCTTGCGAAACTTCGGTAGCCCCTTTGGGATGTGTGATTGAGGACAATAAACCGCTTTTTATTGGCGTTTCTGAAATGTTGAAAATTTCAACAAATAGAACCGTACAATTATTAAAGAGCGAACTCGAAATTCAATTAAGTGAATTAGAAGAACAATGGCATTTTGCTTCGTTGGAACGTATTTTTATTGAACAAAAAGTGTATCGTTTAATTGAGGAAGAAACCACTAAAGAAGGTGTGATTTCTGCAATTGATGAAGGATTAAAACCCCACATCAAACATTTAAAACGAGCGATTACTGAAGAAGATATTCTGCGTTTGACCGAAATTCGAATTATGCGTATTTCGAAATTTGACAGCAATAAAGCCCAAGATAAAATTGAAGCTTTAGAAGGCGATATTGAACAAGTAAAACACGATTTAGAACACTTGATTGATTTTGCAATAGCATTTTTTACTCGCCTTAAAGAGAAATACGGAAAAGGGAGAGAACGTCAAACAGAACTTCGGATTTTTGATGATATTGAAGCAACGAAAGTGGTTTTGAGAAACACCAAATTGTATGTAAATAAGGAAGAAGGATTTGTCGGAACAAGCCTTAAAAAAGATGAATACGTA
>JBIPNF010000232.1:0-3857 GCA_044373885.1 Flavobacterium sp.
TCCTCTGGATGTAAGAAAATCTTCGAATTTGCTTACTGTTTCCTTTACCTGAACTTCAGATAAAACGGGATTTAAAATGAAAACAGTTTCATAATGATTCATAAAAATATATTTTATTGTTAAATTGTGTGCAAAAATAACTATTTATTTTTAATCCACAAGCTAAAAACAAAGATTTTCTTCCCACTGAATTGAAGCTACTGAATTTTATTAGAAATGAATAAATACATTTGATAAACTTCTTAGGAGTCACAAGTTAATTTAAACAGCAAATTTGACGCTCAAAAAAAATACCGTAAACAACAACAATAAAATAAATATTTAAATTTTTTAAATAAAAACAAAATTCATTTTTTAAGCAATAAAAAAAAACAAAATTCATTTTATTGTATATTAAAGTAAATAATTCTCATAATACTATCGATTAAGTGTAAATAAAATCGACTATAAACAAATAGTATAAAAAAATACAATAAAACGATTATTTATTAAAAATATTGCTTTAATTTTATTGTTCAAACCAAAAAAAATCCCTCAGTATGAAGTTAAATTGCGTAATTGTTGAAGACAGTACTTTACAAAGAATGCTAATTGTAAAATTAGTAAGTAACCACCCAAATCTTAGGTTAGTTGGCAATTTCTCTAATGCCATAGAAGCCAAAAACTGCCTCACGGTCAACGAAATTGACCTTATTTTCTTAGATGTAGAAATGCCAGTTATTAATGGATTTAATTTTTTAGATGCATTAAAAGTAAAACCACAGATTATATTTGTTACTGCAAAAACTGATTATGCCATGAAAGCATTTGAATACAATGCAACCGATTACCTCCAAAAACCAGTTTCCCTTGATCGATTTAACGCTGCTATAAAAAGAGCCCTGGAGAAATACGCTTTAATGAATGAACCACCAGTAGAAAGTGGTGAACATATTTTCATTAAAAGTAATTTGAAAAAGCTTAAAATTTTTACATCAAAAATCAAATGGATTGAAGCTTACGGCGATTACGTGAAAGTAGTTACTGAAGACGCAAGCAATTTAGTACTTTCAACGATGAAGTCTTTTGAAAATGATTTATCTAAAGAACGATTTATACGCGTACACAAATCGTTTATAATTAATATTGATAAAGTGGAACGTTACAACAGTAAATTTGCCGAAATTGGCCCAACAAAAATTCCATTAAGTAGAAATAAAAAAGAAAATTTAGCAAAAGCATTGTCTGCAAGCTAATAAAAATCTACGTTTAGAATTACCCGAATAGAACGATACGTTGGAACTGCTTCAAAACTATTAAGCATTTTCTGTATCGTTTTTTTTGTGTTTCCTACGGAAATATTCATCGGAATTTTTACCATTATCGTTCGGATGTATTCATTCCGAATCCTACTAATAGGCGGTTCTTCAGGACCTAAAACAGGCATTGGGAGATTTTGTTGCATCACTTGATACAGCCACATTGCGCCTTGTTTGAGTTTGTCGAAATCCCGATGTTTTAAGGTCAGTTTTACCAATTTAAAATACGGTGGGTATTTATAAATTTGCCTGTCATGCAATTGCTCGTTGTACATTCCCAGATAATCATTTTTGGTGACTTGCTGAATCGTATTGTGTAGCGGCGAATAGGTTTGAATAATTACTTTCCCTTGTTTTTCTGAACGTCCTGAACGACCAGAAACCTGCGTCATCATTTGAAAACTTCTTTCAAAAGCCCTGAAATCGGGATGGTACAACATGTTGTCGGCATTCATAATTCCAACCAAAGTTACATTGTCAAAATCCAAGCCTTTTCCAAGCATTTGGGTTCCAACCAAGATATCAATTTCCCGATTTTTGAAACTGTCAATTATTTTTTCAAAACCAAATTTCCCCCTTGTGGTATCTTGATCCATTCGTCCAATTTTGTGACTTGGGAAAAGTTCAACCAATTCTTGTTGGATTTGCTCGGTTCCAAAACCTTTCGTCGTTAAATCGACGCTTGAACAAGCGTGGCAATTGGTAGGTTTCGCAATAGAATACCCGCAATAATGGCATCGCAATTGGTTTTTATGTTTGTGATAGGTCAAACTCACATCGCATTGTTGGCATTGCGGCACGTGTCCACAAGTCATACATTCTAATAGGGGCGAATAACCGCGTCGGTTTTGAAATAAAATTACTTGTTCGCCCAAAGCCAAAGCAGCATTAATTTCTTCAATTAAAACGTCGCTAAAATGTCCCATCATTTTTTTTCGGAAGTACTTGTCTTTCAAATCTACGAGTTCAATTTCTGGCATCAATACGTTGCCGTAGCGTTCAAAAATTTCAACAAAACCATATTTCCCCGATTTAGCATTGTAGTACGTTTCCATACTTGGCGTTGCAGAACCTAAAAGTACTTTTGCTTTTTGCAAATTGGCCAAAACTATTGCCGCATCTCGGGCGTGGTATCGTGGTGCAGGGTCAACTTGCTTATAGGTTTGTTCATGTTCCTCATCGACAATGATAAATCCTAAGTCTTGAAAGGGCAAAAACAACGCCGACCTCGCTCCTATTACTATTTGTGCTTTTTCGGAATTTTCTAAAACCTGGTTCCAAACTTCCACGCGTTCGTTATTGCTGTATTTGGAATGAAAAACGGCTACTTTATTTCCAAAATGTGCGCGCAATCTTCCTACTAATTGTGTTGTCAAAGCAATTTCAGGTAACAAATACAATACTTGTTTTCCCGTGGCAATATATTCTTCAATTAGTTTGGTATAAATTTCAGTTTTTCCGCTGGATGTTACTCCGTGCAAAAGACAAACTTCTTTTTCAATTAAATTTTCCTGAATTGCTTCAAATGCGGTTTGTTGAGCCACACTTAATTTTAGTTGATTCTCATTCGATTTTCCTGAAAAATTGATGCGGTCTTCCTGAAGGTAATATTCTTCAAAAATTTCTTTATCAATTAATGCTTTTACAACTGCAGCTGTCGAATTCGCAGTTTCGGTGAGTTTTTTAACGGTGATTGGTTTTTTTTCTGTTGCCGATAATTGAAAATAAGAAAGTACAATTTCCTTTTGTTTAGTGGCGCTTTTCAGTGTTTCTAACAATGCTCCTAAACCTTCATTTGAATCAAATTTGGTATTCAAACGCACGTAACGCACCAATTTAGGTTTATAGTTTTCCAACATTTCTTCCTGCAAAACCAAGATATTTTTGTCTATTAATTTTTGAAGGATTGGAAAAATATTTTTTTTGTTCAAAATGGCAATTATGTCCTGAACTTTCAATGAACTTTGTTGTTGCAGCGCCTGGTAGATTAAATATTCATCATCGGAAAGTTGGCTTTCATCAACAAATACATCTTGTTTTTGAGAGATTACGGTTTCACTTTCTAATAACAAGGCACTTGGAATTGCGCCCCGATACACATCGCCAATGGCACACATATAATAGGAAGCAATCCATTGCCAATGGGCGATTTGGATTTCGGTAACCAAGGGTTTTTCATCCAAAATTTGATGAATTTCTTTGGCTTCATATAATGTAGGCGCATTTTGATGCAATTCGATTACTAATGCCGTGTAAATTTTACTTTTCCCGAAAGGCACCGCCACCCGCATTCCTTTTTTTATATAGTTGGATTCCGCTTCAGAAATACTATAGGTAAAGGTTTTGGCAAGGGAAAGTGGTAAAATTACTTCGACGAAAAATTGCATTTAAATTTGAGTGTAAGTTATATAGTAGTGAAGCAACGTTATTTTAATCGTTCCCAATATTGTGTTCTTCCGAAAAGCGAAACCCCAATATATCCTCGAATTTTAAGTTTATCGACACCTTCCAATGTGAGGTAGCATTTGTATAATTTTCCACTTTTGGGATCTAGAATTT
>JBIPNF010000049.1:0-13063 GCA_044373885.1 Flavobacterium sp.
AACCTGAAATATGGAGCTTTGCCTATTTATTCGAACGTAAGCACATTGACAATAACGCCTTACAATACGCTTATTCTTAAATATCCAATGCCTGCAGAACTCTATCTTCAAGGAGATGCTGTACCATCAAACTGGGGAACTCCAGTAACCGACATTCAAAAAATGGTTCAGATAGACGACCATCGTTTTGGACTTATTGTAGCCTTAACAGGAGGGAAAAATTTTGCTTTGATTAGTGCAGCTTCAACTTGGTCAGATCCTGCTTATGTAACAATGGAGGCCAATGTTACTCCTCAAAGTAGCGGCACTTTTGAACCTAGAGGTTCTGCAACAAGTTGGGGTGGAACTCCAATGAAATCCCCAGCTGCTACAGGAGTTTATCAAGTTATTCTTGACTTTACCACAGGTATTTATACCGTAACGCCAGCGGTTTTGATGCCTTCGCCAGCAGAACTATACGTCATTGGCGATGCAACAATAAATGGATGGAACGCTCCGGGAATTGCTCAAAAATTCACTAAAATTGATAGCAACACTTTTACCCTCACGACAACACTCAAAGCGGGAAAATTTGCTTTTATTAATGCCAATGCTACTTGGTCGACTCCGGCTTATTTAGGGAAAACAGATTCTGAACCATCATTGGCTGGTAATTTAACATTAAATCAAGCGCCAAATTTTGCAGGAAGTAGCATAACTGCACCTAATCCCGGAAATTATACCATCACGGTTAATTTTAAATCCGGAACTTATGTTTTAAAACCTTAAAACCATACTAGATTTAATATTTACAAAAATCATCAATACACAATGGTTTGCATTTGAAAGAGAGCAGAAGGTCCGTTTAGGCTAATAAAATAAATAATTTAATACATATATAAAATGTTTGCAAAATACCGCATAATACAAATCATAGGACTTCTTATTGTAGTTGCACAATTTGGTTGCTCAATGGAAAACCCTATTCCAACACCAACTGCCTATATACCCAAACCCAGTGATGTATTTTATAAGGGAACTTATATGGCTTATGTAGCCCATCAAGAAACGTATGGTGGCGTGGTTTTTAAAGAAAATGGAGTGCCAAAAGATGCCTTTAAAAGTATAGCAGATCACGGCGGAAACATTGCCCGTCTCCGAATTGATAATCCTCCCTATAAAAGTAGCTATACAAAAGGCTATGCAGATGTTGACTTTGGTTCGCCTGAAAAAGTAAAAATAGAAATGCAAAGAGCCAAGAATGCAGGGCTAAAAACCTTGTTAACTTTTGGTTATCAATCTATGGCATTGGACGATTCTCAAAGATTAAACAGTTATTTGGCTCCATTAGCGTGGCAAAGTATTGCTAATGATGTAGAAAAGTTAAAAGAAGCGGTTTATGAGCATACCACTACTGTATTAGAGGATTATATCAAAGCGGGTTTAACCCCAGAAATTGTTGCTATTGGTAATGAAACCAACGAAAGATTTTTAGAGCCTAATATGAAAGAAAGTGATTTACCAGCGTATAGTGTTGTACGCTCAGTAAAATTGTTGAACGCAGGGACTAAAGCCGTAAGGGATTTAAACAAAAAATATGGATTAAATATGAAAATTGCCTGTCATATTTTTAGTGCCGCCAGTTTAAAATTTTGGTTAAAATCCCACGTAAGCAATGGGTTGGACTTTGATATTATGGCACTTTCTCATTATCACGCTTGGCATTCTTTAGGAGATTTTAAGAGTTGGACAGATGTGGTTGGATTTGTAAAGACTAAATACCAAAAGGATTTTCTAATTATGGAAACCGCACAATTATTTAGAACTGGCGGAAATGATGCACACGTTGATATTCTGGGTGTTGAAAATATTCCTGCAGGTTATGTCAATCCACCCACTACAAATACACAAAAAAAATACATGAAAGATTTTGGACAAGAATTATATGATGCAGGTGGCATCGGGATAATTTATTGGGGAGGAGAATGGGTCGGTTCTAAAACATTGATTTTTCCAGATCAGTACGGAGCGGGTTCCTCTTGGGAAAATAAAGCCTTTTGGGATTTTAATTATAATCTACATGACGGAGTAAACTGGATGAATGAAATTGTTCAGAAATAGGCAGTTTACAGAATTTTAAAAAAAAAATAGTAAGCAGAAATAACTTTCTTTATTTCTGCTGTTTCAATCGATTTACAATAAATAACAAATTAATCCAAAAATTATGAAAAAACAATTACAGCTTTTATTATTATTTGCCTTCATTTCGTTAACCACGTGGGCGCAATCAATTAGTTTTACTTCAGTACCAACAAGTACTACCGTTGGAACTAATATTATTGTTAATTACAAATACACAGCAACTACCGCAGGAAAAGTTACTTTTTTTATTAGTAAGAATGGCGGTACAAATCCTTGGGATTACATAAGTGCTGTCGCTTATTCTGAAAATCCAGCCGTTGTAGGGACAGATGTTACAGGTTCTTTTACTGTCTTAATTCCAAGTGGAACTACGCCAACGGCAAATTTGACGGGTAATCAAAATTATAGATTTACTCTTGAATTAAGGAATGCCAGTAATGGTTGGCAGGCAGGTGATTATTCACAAATTAATTACAACTTCACAGCAGCAGCAGCTGTTCCTGCGGTTAGTGTTACATCAATACCTACAAGCACACAAGTAGGAACTAATTTAGTTGTTAATTACAAATACACGGCAGCCGCTACGGGAAAAGTTTCTATCGTACTTACTAAAAACGGAGGTGTTAATCCTTGGGATTTTATTAGTACTGTAGTTTTTGACCAATTAGATCCAGCCGTTGAAGGAACAGATGTTACAGGAACTTTCACTGTTTTAATTCCAAACGGAACTACACCAACAGCAAGTTTGACTGGCAATGAAAATTATAGAATAGCTCTTGAATTAAAGAATTCCAGTAATGTTTGGTTGGCAGGAGATTATTCAACAACAAATTATAACATTACACCAGCAATTGCCACCACTTGGACAGGAGGAACAAGCACCACTTGGACAGATGCTTCAAACTGGAGTAACGGAGTGCCTGATGCAACAAAAGATATTACTATAGGAACAGGAACTTTTCAACCTGTTATTGGATCTAATGTTGACATTAACACTTTAACCATTAATGAATTTGCAAGTGTAATGGTGAACTCAGGTTACAACTTAAAAGTTACCGATGTAATTACTAATAATGGTGGTACTTTGACCATTGCCAACAATGCCAACTTAATTCAAGTAAATGATGTATTTAATACTGGAAGCGTTACAGTAAACCGTACTGGAAATTCATTAACTCGTAATGAATATACAATATGGTCTTCGCCTGTGTATAATCAAAATTTATTGGCTTTCTCACCAAACACTTTACAAACTCGTTTTTACAACTACAACGAAACAAATAATAAGTTTAGTGTTGTTTCAGGCCTAGGTGGTGGTATTCCTTTTGGAGTTGGTAGCGGATATTTAATTCGTATGCCAGACAATTGGGTTGGTACTAACGCTTATGAAGGATCGTTTTCAGGGACACCAAATAATGGAAATATTTCTAAAAATGTAGACTACAGCGGAGCCGCTTTCGGATACAATATGGTAGGAAATCCTTATCCATCCACTATCGATGCAGAAGAATTTATAACAGCCAACACAACCAAAATCGAAAGCAGTTTGTATTTCTGGAGAAAAGTGAATGCTGCAGGTGGTTCTGCTTATGCAGTGTATAACCCAACGGGAGGTACAATAGCCTCACCAAGTAGCGCTTTGCCAAACGGAAAAATTCAAGTAGGTCAAGGATTTATTGTAAAAGCAAAATCGGGTGCAACAGAAGTTAATTTTACCAATGAGATGCGTGTAAATAACACCGAAGGTCAGTTCTTCAAAACTAAAAAAGCAGCTAAAGATCGTTTATGGTTGAATTTGACGGATGTTTCTGGTGCTTTCAGCCAAGCCTTAATTGGATATACTGCTGATGCTACTTCTGGAGTAGATATGTATGATGCAAAATACATCAATGACAGCCCTGTAGCTTTGACCTCTAGCATCAACAATGAAGAGTATAGCATTCAAGGTCGTCCTGCTTTTGATGTTACCGATATAGTAGCATTGAACTTCAAAACGAATGTTGCTGGTGATTACAGCATTGCTTTAGATCATTTTGATGGTGTTTTTGCAACTGGTCAAGATGTTTATTTAGTAGATCGCGCAACTGGTGCAGAAACCAATTTGAAAGAAGGGGGGTATACATTCACTGCAGCAGTTGGAACAGATAACACTAGATTTTCATTGAAATACCAAAAAACACTAAAAGTAATCGAATCTTCTTTAGATGAGAATAGTGTTAGTGTGTATCTAAATGATGGTGCTATATACATCAATTCAAAATCAGTTGCTATCAGCAGCGTTAAAGTTTTTGATGTACAAGGAAGGTTGCTTGCCGAACAACGAAATGTAAAAGCAAATACTGCCGTTATTTCGAATTTGAGATCTAAAAATCAAATCCTTATAGTAAATGTAGTAGGAGAAGATAACAGTGAAGTTTCTAAAAAAATAATGAATTAAAAAACTATTAAAACAATAAAAAATGAAAAATAATTTCTTAAAATATTATATCGCTGCTATTTACTTCGGTTCTACATTTGTACTATTTGCACAACCTGGAACAGAAGCTGAACCTGAAGGAGATGCATTGGAAGGTGTAGATGCTGTGCCAATCAATGACTATGTTTGGGTATTGGCTGTAGTAGGAATGCTTTTAGTGTTTCTTAAATTCAGAGCATTGTACAAAAAAGAAGTTACTTCTTAAGAATATAGAGGAAAAGAAGTGTAAAATTACTGATAACCGTTAGAGGAAACAGTGTAGCATACTTGTTTTAAACCCAATAAACTTAAATTATCAACAATACGAATTAAGGGTTGTTTATTATATTGAATTTGAATTTTCAGCTTTATACTTTTTTGAACTTTAGTTTCTTACTCAAAATATCATATTCAACCCTTGTTTCGCATTAACAATCAAAATTAAATGACAATTATAATTAAACAAACAATAAAAAACAAAAAATCATGAAAAAACAATTACTTTTTTTATTACTATGTGCTTCTATTACGTTTAACGGATGGGCACAATCAGTTACAATTACATCTGTACTAACCACTCCTGTTGCAGTAGGCACTGTTCTTAAAGTGGATTACAAATACACAGTTGCTGCCAATAGTTATATTTTTTGCGGTATCAATTTATTAAATGACTGGACTTATGTTTCTTTTGTTGCCGGTCAAGGGTTGGATCTAGCTGAAGCAGGTACTGATGTTACTGGTTCTTTTAATATCACAATACCTAGTGGTACGACACCAACGGCTAATTTAACAGGACTACAAAATTACAAAATAAGCATTGAGATGAAATCGCTGCCTTCTTTTACCTGGATAGCAGGTGATTATCCAGCAACACAATTAAATTTTACAGCAGCCACAGCAGTTACTCCAGCCGTTAGTGTTACCTCAATTCCTGCTAGTACACAAGTAGGAACGAATTTAGCTGTTAATTATAAATATACAGCAGCAGCTGCTGGAAAAGTTTCTGTTGCTGTTACTAAAAACGGAGGTGTTAATGCTTGGGATTATATTAGTACAGTTGGTTATGTAGAATTAGATCCAGCAGCAGCAGGGACAAATGTTACGGGAGTTTTTAACGTTGCAATTCCAGCAGAAACAACACCAACTTCGGCTTTGACAGGGAATCAAAATTATAAAGTAACTCTTGAATTAAAAGATGCTGGCGGGAATTGGTTGGCAGGCGATTATTCAACAGTAGGTTACAATTTTACAGCGGCTCCATTGGGTATTGACAAAAAGAATTTAATTAACGGATTGTCTGTATATCCAAATCCAGTTTCCGATGTTTTAAAAATTGCCAATGCCGATAATTTAGCTAATGCTTCATTCAGTATTGTTGATATTTTAGGTAAAACTGTTTTTCAATCTAAGGCGTTGAACAATGATGGTATCGATGTTTCTACCTTAAGTTCAGGAGTTTATGTTTTGTCGGTAAGCTCAGAGGATGGAGCCAAACAGTTTAAATTTCAAAAAAAATAGAAACGAGTAAATCTTTTCCAATAAAGTAAAGATTTCATCAATAGTTTTTTAATTTTATAAGACTTTTAGTTAGTTACATAGCATATTTTGAGGATAGAGTTAAACGATTTTTTTATTTTGAATTATTGAAGAAATATTTTTCAAGCAAATCCTTATGATTGGTTTGCATGTTAAGCTTAAATCTATTTTATCAATATAAAAATGAGGTGCGTTGCAACAGATAACTAACAGTCTTATAAATTTTTTAAAACAAACGTAAAACTAAGTTTTACAATCTTTTACACCTATTCATGAAAAAAAGAACCCTACATTTTCCATTATTTTTTATTTCATTTTTGACTATAGCGGTTAGTTATATCAGTAATGCACAAACGGTCACAACTCCTACCTTTTCAAAAGGAGGTGACGTAAGTTGGTTGCCACAAATGGAAGCTACGGGATACAAATTTTATGATAGTGACGGCACAGAAAAAGATTGTTTGCAATTGCTGAAAGATAGGGGAATGAACACCATTAGGCTTCGTGTTTTTGTTAATCCATCAAATGATAAAACCAACGGACATTGCAGCCCAGCAGAAACTGTTGCGTTAGCGGTTCGTGCGAAAAATATGGGAATGCGCATCATGATTGACTTTCATTACAGCGATACTTGGGCTGATCCGGGACATCAAACCAAACCAGCAGCTTGGGCAAGCCATTCCTTTGCAGACTTGCAAAACGATGTTTACAATCATACTTATGATGTGTTGAATGCGCTAAAAATAGCTGGAGTAACTCCAGAATGGGTTCAAATTGGCAACGAAATTCCAGGTGGAATGTTATGGCCAGAAGGAAGTACTTCAAATTGGAATCAGTTGGCTCAATTATTAAACAAAGGATACGATGCAACAAAAGCTATTGACAGTGCTATCAAAGTGATTATTCACATTGATCAGGGCAATAGCAATTCGAGATTCAGATGGTTTTTTGATAATATAAAAAGCAATAATGTAAAATACGATGTCATCGGTATGTCGTATTATCCTTATTGGTTAAACAGCGATTACATTGTCTCGATTGCAAATTTAGAAAGCAATTTAAAAGATATGGTTTCACGATATGGCAAAGAAGTGATGGTGGTAGAAGTTGGAGGCGATTACACCAAAGTGCAGAACACTTATGATATGTTACTTGCAGTAATTGCAGCCGTAAAAAAAGTGCCTGATAACAAAGGTCTTGGTGTAATTTATTGGGAGCCACAAGGAGAAAAAAGTTGGAGCGGCTATCAATTAAATGCTTGGCAATCCAATGGGAAACCTTCACTTGCATTAGATGCTTTTAATGAAAATAATATTATAGAACAAGTAGCAATTAACGGATTTGTTGTTAATCCTGTTGAACATGGTAAAAATGTCACTACAAATTTGACCTATTCAACAAATACGGCAACCAATTATTTTTATGTCGGGTTGTTTAAAAGAAATGCTAGCGGTGAATGGTTACAAACTATTGCGGAAAGTGCAGGGAATCAATTTTTAGTACCATCAGTAGGAATAAATGTTGCCAGTCAAGTTAATCTGGTTATACCTATAAATACAACTCCAACTTCGAGTTTAACCAATGGCGAATATTATGATATTTATGCAGAGCTTTGGACTGCGAATTGGGGAATAAAACTAGGCACTAGTTTATCTTCTAAATTGACCATTGCGGCAACAGGAACTTTAGCCGTTGACGATGTAAGTTTGGATAAAGGATTTGTGTTGTACCCAAACCCGGTTTCCAATATTTTAAGTTTTAAAAACACTAATAGTTTAAAAATTGAATCAGTGAAAATCAGCACTATTTTAGGAGAAACTGTCCATTTTGATCTCAATCCAGAAGATAAGAATACCGTTGATGTGTCTAAATTGAGTTCCGGCATTTATATTTTATCAATTGTCACCCACGATGAGACAGAGCAGTTTAAATTCATCAAAAAATAAACAGTAAATAGCTTTTTATATATTTATTGAGGAATTCTTTAACACCAAAATACAACAACAATAACTCAACATGAAGAAATCTAAAGTACAATTTCGATTCGCATTACTGGTAGTAATTACATTGCTAATTACTTCTAGCAGTGTCGCACAAACAACAGAACCAACAACTTTTGCTTTTTCAAAAGGAGCTGATGTAGGTTGGTTGCCACAGATGGAAGCTACAGGATACAAATTTTACGACGCTGACGGAAAAGAAAAAGATTGTCTCCAATTGTTGAAAGACAGAGGAATGAATTCCATTCGGCTGCGAGTTTGGGTGAATCCAAATGATGATAAAGCCAGCGGACATTGCAGCAAGGAAGAAACCGTTGCTATGGCATTACGTGGTCAAAAAATGGGAATGAGAGTAATGATTAATTTTCATTACAGCGATTCTTGGGCTGACCCTGCGAAACAATTCAAACCAAAAGCTTGGGAAAATCACTCCTTTCCAGAACTGTTAAACGATGTTTACAATCATACTTTTGATGTAATTAATGCTTTAAAAGTAGCTGGTGTAACTCCTGAATGGGTGCAAGTTGGAAATGAAATACCAGGTGGAATGATGTGGCCAGAGGGAAGTACGGCCAATTGGGTTCAACTAGGCCAACTTTTGAATAAAGGATACGATGCTGTAAAAGCAGTAGATAAAAACATCAAAGTTATCGTACATGTGGACGAAGGAAATAACAATGCCAAATTCAGAACTTTTTTTGATAATGCCACAGCTCAAAAAGTAAAATATGATATTATTGGATTGTCTTATTATCCATTTTGGATAAAGAAAGACTATTCAGAAACCATTGCCGATTTAGAATACAATCTGAATGATATGGTAAAACGTTACAACAAAGACGTGATGATTGTAGAAGTTGGAGGTGAAGATGATAAAGTGCAAAACACTTATGAGTTATTAAAAGCTACTATTAATGCAGTAAAAAAAGTTCCAAATAATCGAGGTTTAGGGGTTATGTATTGGGAACCACAAGGCGCAAAATCTTGGAGCGGTTACAGTTTAAGTGCTTGGCAAGCCGACGGGAAACCTTCACCTGCTCTTGATGCTTTTAAAAATTAATTTAAGACAATAATGAAACGTATTTTCAAAAACATACTTTTTTTACTATTCCTTTTTTCCGTTGGAAATATAAATTCGCAATCCAGAACCAAAGTTAATTTTGGCTCGGATTGGGAATTCAAAAGAGAAGAAGCAAATTCCAATTGGGAGAAAATTACCATTCCTCATACGGCAAAAATAGAACCTTTGGTAGTCAATGACCAATTTCAAGGAACCTGCTGGTATCAAAAAAAGTTTACAATTTCCAATGCAAAAAACAAGAAAGTCTTCCTTTACTTTGAAGGTGTGATGCAAGAAGCCGATGTTTGGATCAACGACCAAAAAGTAACGAATCATAAAGGCGGATATTTGCCTTTTACTGTTGATGTCACTCCTTTTTTGAAATCGAAAGGCAACACAATTAAAGTCAAAGTCAATAACGAAGACAATCCCGAATTTCTTCCCGGAAAGCCATTGAAGGATTTGGATTTTAATTATTATGGTGGCATTTACAGAAATGTATATCTCATTACAACTGATAAATTATACATTACCAATCCGATTCAGGCGAATAAAAAAGCAAGTGGCGGAATTTATGTCAATTTTAATGACATCAACAAAAACAAAGCTTCTGGAACAGTTCAGGTGCATTTGAAAAATGAATACACTGTCGAAAAGAAAGCAAATTTGAAGTTTATTTTGACTGACAATGAAGGTAAAAAAATCGAATTCAAATCGGAAGTATTTACTTTAAATACCAATTCAGACAAAGCAATCACGCAAAATATTGTGGTCGATAATCAAAAATTATGGTCGATTTCAAAACCTAATTTGTACAATTTGGAAGTTCAAGTAATTGTAAATAATAAAACGATTGACCATTATTCCGAGAAAATCGGTATTCGAAAATCCGAAATAAAAGAAGATGGTTATTATTTGAACGACGAGAAGCTATTCATAACAGGAACCAACCAACACCAGGAATATCCTTATTTGGGTTATGCCATTTCGGACGAAGCTCAATATCGCGATGCCGTGAAAATTAAAAATGCAGGTTTCGATTTGGTTCGAATGTCGCATTATCCCCACGCCGAAGCCTTCCTAAATGCTTGCGACGAATTGGGAATTTTGGTGATGAACAGCTTAACGGGCTGGCAGTTTTTTGGCAACGAAAACTTCCAGAAAAATGCCCTTCAAGACATTCGTGATATGGCCAGAAGAGACCGAAATCATCCCAGCATCATTTTTTGGGAAGCCTCTTTGAACGAAACCCAAATGAGTGAAAGCTTTATGCAAGAAGCCACAAAAGCCTTGAAAGAAGAGTTGCCTTTCCCGCACAATTACAGCGCTTGTTGGATTGACAATGATAATTATGACATTTTCATTCCGGCTCGACAACACGGCACAGCTCCCGATTATTGGACTAAATACAATAAAGGAAACCGCAAAATTTTTATTGCTGAATATGGTGATTGGGAATATTATGCCCAAAATGCGGGCTTCAATCAAACCCAATTTGCTAATCTGAAAGAAGAAGAAAGAACCTCGAGACAATTGAGAGCCCACGGAGAAAAAAGATTGTTACAACAAGCCTATAATTTTCAGGAAGCGGCCAATTCGAATCGAAAAGGCAAGCAAACTATTGGCGAAGCCAATTGGGTAATGTTCGATTACAATCGAGGATATAGCAACGATTTGGAAAGTTCTGGAATAAGCGATATTTTTAGAATTCCAAAGTTTTCGTATTCTTTTTACCAAAGCCAGCGAGATGCCAATGAGGTTTTGGATGCAAAATTAGTTTCTGGTCCAATGGTGACTATTGCCAATAATTGGACGGAAACATCTCCGTTGAACGTAACTGTTTACAGCAATTGTGATGAGGTTGGGTTGTATTTAAATGATATTTTGGTTGCCAAACAAAAGCCGTTGATTAATGAAAATAGTGACCAATTAAAACATCCTCCATTTGTTTTCAAGATGGATAAATTTATTCCCGGAACTTTGCGAGCCGATGGATTTATTAATGGGAAAAAAGTAGTTTCCAACTTTGTCAAAACTCCTGAAAGCCCATCCAAAATTGAATTGACTTATGACATTTCATCCAAACCAATAAACCCTGATTTTCCTGATATGGTTTTTGTTTATGCCAAAATTACAGATACTAACGGAACTATAATCCCGACAGCAAATAACGAAATAACTTTTGCTATAACCGATGGAAATGCAGAATTAATTGGAGAAAATCCAGTAAAAGCTGAGGCTGGAATTGCCACTATTATTCTGAAAACTACTCAATTCAGGAAGCCGATAACTATAAAAGCATCGGCTGGAAATTTGAAAAACACAGCCTTAGAAATTAAACCATTGTAAAAAATCAACAAATGAGATTACTATTTATTTTTGCTATTACATTGTTTAGTGTAAATTTTTGTTCATCACAAATAAACATCACTAAAAGTGCAAATGGGGACACCGATAGCCTATATCCCTCTCCAGATATTGTAATCCCCTATCATTCAGCGTGGACAAAAACTCATTATATTGAAAGAATCGCTGAATTTAAAGCCAATCCGCTTCAATTTGGGGATATTGTTTTTATTGGAAACAGTATAACGGAACAAGGCGGCGATTGGGGACAACGATTTAACAATCCCAAAGCAAAAAATAGAGGCATTTCGGGAGATGTATCCGCAGGTGTGATAAACAGGTTGGCAGAAATTTGTTATTACAAACCAGAAAAAGTTTTTATAAAAATTGGAATCAATGATTTGTTTAACAATTCATTAACTCCTGAATATGTAGCCAACAATATCAAATCAATAGTAACAAAAATTCAATTAGAATCGCCAAACACAAAAATATATGTTCAGACTATTTTGCCAACGAGAGATAATAATCCGCCAAAAGAAAAGATTATAGCTACTAATGCTATTTTGAAGGCAATGACACCATCGGATAATCTAAAAATAATTGATTTATTTTCCGTCTTTGCAAATAGTAATAATTTGATGAAGACAGGGCTTACAAAGGATAATTTACATTTGAATGAAACAGGTTATGATTTATGGGAAAATTCTATTAGAGAATTTGTTAATTCAAATGCATTAGGTGTTGAAGAACTAAATTTAGAAAAACAATATGTGTTGTATCCAAATCCAGTTGAGGATATTTTAAATCTTAAAAACACGAATGGTTTAAAAACGGAATCATTAAAAATAACGAATATTTTAGGAGAAACTGTTTATTATGATGACATTGCCAAAGAAAAGAACATTGTTGATGTGTCTAAGTTAAGTTCTGGTATTTATATATTAACGGTTGTTTCACAAGATAACAATAAAAACCAATTTAAATTCATCAAAAAATGAACACATGAAAAAGATAATTTCAATAGTAGCATTTTCTTTTTTGAGTTTAACCTCATGCTCATCTCAAGTTAAAACATTTTCAAGTACAAAAGAGGACACAAGCAATCTATATCCCTCTCCCAGTGTAGTAATTCCACACCACAATGAATGGACAAAAGGACACTACAAAGACAGAATCGCCGAATTTAAAGCCAACCCTCTACAATCGGGGGATATTGTTTTTATAGGCAATAGTATTACTGAACAAGGCGGCGATTGGGGACAACGATTTAACAATCCCAAAGTAAAAAATAGAGGCATTTCGGGAGATGTATCCGCAGGTGTGATAAACAGGTTGGCAGAAATTTGTTATTACAAACCAGAAAAAGTTTTTATAAAGATTGGGATTAATGATTTATTTCACAATGAACTAACGCCCGAATATATTGCTAATAATATTAAATTAATTGTGGATAAAATTCATTTGGAATCTCCAGAAACCAAAATATACGTCCAAACTATTTTGCCATCGAGAGATAATAGTCCGCCAAAAGAAAAAATCATA
>JBIPNF010000233.1:0-3851 GCA_044373885.1 Flavobacterium sp.
GGAAATTACACCAATTATATGACAGGTGAAAAAGTGAGTTTTTCAAAAAATCAAAAAATCACTTTCAAACCTTGGGAATATAAAATTTTAATTGCCGAATAAGCATTTCGAAATTCCTAAAAAAGCACAAATCAGTTCGGTTTGTGCTTTTTTTATTTTATACAAATTACCATAAAAAATAATCCGAAACGTTCTGGTATAATGCAGCGGTATATTTCATTTAGTCCATTTTTATTGGACTATTTTGAAATAACAAGCGGTATTAGCTACCTTTGCACTTTATCAAAGTCAAGCACTTTGAAAAATTAATATATGAATCAGAATTACGACCTAATTATTGTTGGTGGAGGTGCTGCAGGATTTTTCACGGCAATCAATATTGTTGAGAAAAATTCCAAGCTGAAAGTTGCCATTTTAGAACGAGGAACTGAAGTACTTAACAAAGTCCGAATTTCTGGCGGAGGTCGATGCAATGTGACCCACGCCTGTTTTGAACCCAACGAATTAGTCAAATTTTATCCTCGTGGCGAAAAAGAATTACGAGGTCCGTTTCATCAATTTTGCTCTGGAGATACCGTCGAATGGTTTGAAAAACACGGAGTCGAACTCAAAATTGAAGCCGACGGACGAATGTTTCCCGTTTCAAATTCATCGCAAACTATAATTGATTGTTTTCAAGATGCCACAAAAAAATTGGGAATTTCTGTTTTAACGAATCAAAGTGTACAATCTATTTTCAAAAAAGACGCACTTTGGAAAGTCGAAACGCAATCGGAAACCTACATTACCGAGAAATTAATTTTGGCAACAGGAAGCAATCCAAAAATCTGGGAAATGCTACAAACCTTTGGTCACGCTATCGTTTCGCCCGTTCCGTCCTTATTCACATTCAATATTAAAGACCCAAGAATAAAAGAATTACCAGGTGTTGCAGCGCAAGTTTCTGTGAAAGTTAAAGACACAAAACTCGAAACTTCGGGCCCGTTATTAATCACACATTGGGGAATGTCGGGACCTGCAATTCTAAAATTATCGGCTTGGGGAGCACGGATTTTGCACGATAAAAACTACCAATTTACCATTTTTGTGAATTGGCTGAACGATTTAGATGCCGAAAATGTCGAGAAAACCCTCAAAGAATTAAAATTAGAAAACGCAAAAAAAGCCGTTTCCAAGAAGTCGCCATTTGATTTAACCAACCGATTATGGGAAAGTTTGGTGCTCGCTTCAGGAATTGAATCGGAAATAAAATGGGCCGATTTATCTAAAATTCAACTTCAAAATTTATCCAATCAGTTAACAAATGGCACTTTTCAAGTCAATGGAAAAAGCACCTTCAAAGAAGAATTTGTAACCGCTGGAGGAATTGATTTGAAAGAAATTAATTTCAAAACTATGGAAAGCAAATTGCACGAAAACCTATATTTTGCTGGAGAAATTGTAAATATCGATGCCGTAACGGGCGGTTATAATTTCCAAAATGCGTGGACAAGCGGATTCATTGTCGCCAATTCAATTTAGATTTTTTTTAGTTTAATTAGGAGCGAATTATTCCCGCATTTCAGGAATTGCAATTCCCGCTTTCGCCTTTATCTCTCCACTTCGTTACGAGGATATCGGCTTAATCGGGGCTAAAGGAATATTCATTTTTGTACTTATAAATTAAGAGAAGTTTATCCTTTGATTAACAAGAAATTAGTAGTCAAATCAACCATTTAACTTTTTGCTTTAGATATTTTTACAAAATGAAATTATCTCAAATCAAATTTGTAATTTTCTTCCTATTCTTAATTGTACAAATCAGTTTTTCACAATCGAAAACTGTTTACAAAGGCAAAATCCTATGTGATAATTTCCCCATTGAAAACGTAGAGATAATCAACTTAAATTCAGAAAAAAGTGCCTTTTCAAATTCTGCTGGCGAATTTTCCATTGCTGCTAAATCGGAAGATATAGTAGTTTTTACATCAAAACTGTATGACTACAAAAGAATTTCTGTTTTACCCGAATACCTTAATAATTTAATTCAAATCATTTCATTAATAAAAAAACCAGAAGAACTTAAAGAAGTAATCGTAACAAAAATGAAATGGCAACATATTGGATCTGACAAAAACGCATCCAATCAAATCGCTTTAGACAAGATGCAATCACAAATTAAAAACCCATTCATTTATGACGGTAGCATTACAAATGGTCCTGATTTAATTAAAATCGGAAAATTAATAATCGACTTATTTAAAAAAGATAAAACCGAAGTTAAAAAAGAAATACCCGAAATTCAATTTTATGAATTAGCAAAAAACAAAAATTACCAAGAATATTACAGTAAAAGTTTAAATTTAAAACCAGAAGAAATAGAACTATTTCTGCAATTTTGTGATGCCGATCCAAAATCTAAAACGGTTGCTAAAAACAATAATTCGTTGGCGATGATGGATTTTTTATTTGCAAAAAACCTTGAATTCAAAAAACTAAAACCCTGAATAAATAAAAGTTCAATTAACTTAAAGGTTAATTCGCTGTAAGTTTTCTAATTATATTTGCCATATCGCAAGAACTGTGCTGCGCAAAGTCTCCCTACTTTGAGTAATAATAAATACAAAGCGGTAAATATATTAGTTGATAGTAGCTCAAAGTCAGGAGACTTTGCGCAGCGGGGTAAATATATTAGTTGATAGTAGCTCAAAGTCAGGAGACTATGCGCAACGGGGGGTTTGGTCTCTCTACACCTTTTTTTATTGAAGCATAGTTGCAAGAATAATGCTTTTCTAAAACTAATTTTACACATTCAAGTTTAAATGCGTAATCATACTTTACTTTTCTTTCCATAAAAATACCCCCAAATAGTGTCTAACTTTTTGGGGGCAGTCTAGGATACTAAACGGGATTTCTATTTTATAAAACTGTTACTAAGACGCTATTTCCAAGCGTTTCAACAAATTTTTACTCAAGGTATGTTCGGCATATTCTCTGTTAATTTCTAATGTTTTTTCATCGGAACTTGGCAAATCATACATCGCATCGGTAAGAATGGTTTCGCATAAAGAACGCAATCCACGAGCTCCTAATTTGTATTCTAATGCTTTGTCTACAACAAAATCTAAGGCTTCATCGGTGATAGAAAAAGCAACTTCATCCATCAAAAACAGTTTTTGATATTGTTTGATTAAGGCGTTTTTAGGTTCTGTTAAAATGGCACGCAATGTTTCTCTGTCCAAAGGATCCATGTGGGTTAATACTGGCAAACGACCAATGATTTCAGGAATCAAACCGAAATCTTTAATGTCTTTTGGAATGATATATTGCAACAAATTGTCTTTGTTAATAGTATCTGCATTTTTAGAAGAGCTGTACCCCATCGCTTGACGGTTCAATCTTTTAGAAATTATTCTTTCAATTCCATCAAAAGCACCACCCGCAATAAACAGAATATTCTGAGTGTTTACTTCTACAAATTTTTGGTCTGGGTGTTTTCTTCCTCCTTTTGGTGGTACGTTTACAACCGTTCCTTCTAACAATTTCAATAAGGCTTGTTGTACGCCCTCTCCAGAAACATCGCGTGTTATAGATGGATTATCGCCTTTGCGGGCAATTTTATCAATTTCATCAATGAATACTATTCCTCTTTCTGCTTTGGCTACATCATAATCAGCAGCTTGAAGCAAACGAGTCAAAATACTTTCTACATCTTCTCCTACATAACCTGCTTCTGTTAAAACCGTTGCGTCAACTATAGCTAAGGGAACGTCTAACATTTTGGCAATTGTTTTTGCTACCAATGTTTTTCCTGTCCCTGTTTGCCCCACCATAATGATATTCGATTTTTCAATCTCAACTTCATCGTCTAA
>JBIPNF010000291.1:0-2744 GCA_044373885.1 Flavobacterium sp.
AACATTTCTGTCAAAAACCTTGAATTAAAGCCAATTTGCATATCATCACCTTGGTAATCACACGTCAATCTTTCTTCAGCTTTATTTGAATAATCAATATCTTCAGCCGAAATATTCAATTCTGCACCCGCAATTTTCAAACGAATTTGGTGCGTCGTTTTGTTTGAGAAAATGGCAACACGACGAACAGAGTTCAAAAATTGCGTTCTGTCAATCATTAATTTATTTGGATTTTCTTTTGGAATAACCGCTTCGTAGTTTGGATATTTACCATCAATCAAGCGGCACATTAAGATATAATTGTCAAAAGAAAAGGTAGCATTACTATCGTTATATTCAATTTTGATTTCTGCATCTGAAGTTCCAAGAATACTTTTCAAGATATTCAAAGGTTTCTTAGGCATAATAAAATCAGCTACTTCAGATGATTTCACATCTGTTCTTGCGTATTTTACTAATTTGTGAGCGTCGGTTGCTACAAATGTCAATCCTTCTGGTGAAAATTGGAAGAAAACACCCGACATTACGGGACGTAAATCATCATTTCCAGCAGCAAATATCGTTTTGCTTATTGCAGTTGCCAAAACATCCGCAGGAACCAAAGTCGTAGAGGGATCGTCTAAATTCACTGATTTTGGAAACTCATTTCCTGGTGCATACGCCAAAGCATATTTTCCAGAATTAGAACTAATTTCTATAGTACTATTTTCTTCAACAGTGAAAGTGAGTGGTTGTTCAGGAAAAGTTTTTAAGATTTCCAACAATAATTTAGCAGGAACCGCTACACTTCCTTTACTTTCAGAATCTATTTCTAAAGTTGCAGACATCGTAGTTTCCAAATCGGATGCAGAAACGGTTAACGTTTTGTTATCCAATTCAAATAGGAAATTATCTAAAATAGGAAGCGTGTTGCTACTGTTAATAACACTTCCCAACACTTGTAATTGTTTTAATAAGTACGAACTCGATACTATAAACTTCATCTTTGGCTGTTTTTTTAATCAATCACAAAACTGAATTTTTCAGAATTGTGTTTATTTCATTTTACAAATATATCTTAATCTTATCAAATAGTGAAAACAAATTTATTAACAATTATTTGTTGTATTTTCTTTTCCGCAAGAAAGTGAATACGAATCCGAAAATAACGAGAGCAATAATTGGTAAACCAACACTAATAATCTGTGACTTTGTATAATTATCATATACTTTTTCTTTGTCCAAAATAGGCAAATCAACCACTTTACTACGAATGTTAATAAGTCCGTTGTCGTCTAATAAATAATTCACACAATTCATCATAAACTCTTTATTACCGTACATTTTATTGGTCCATTTATCATAACCGAGTTCTAAAGGTTGATAATTTTTATCCAATTGATTTCGGATAATATCGCCATCAGAAACTACAATCATTTTATTGTTTTCTCCCTTAGATTCAAATGTTTTTTCCTGAAAAGGCATCACGCGGTTTTCAAAAACCGAATGAAATTGTCCTTCCAATAAAACGGCTACGGGAATATTTCCTCTGTTTTTGAATTCTGACTGCTCAGGTCGTTCTTGAACCATATCCAATTTGACTTCAACTGGGGCGCCAACTAATTTGGAATAAGGCGAAGATTGCAATAGAACGGTTTTTTTAATTCCATTTTTTAATGTATCAATTCCGCTTGCAAATTCAAATTTCAAGGCATCAAGATTGCTAACAATAGGATGTTTTGCTGATGGATAAATCATAGGAGAATAAAACCACGGAAACTGCGTGTATTGCGCTGTACTTCCTCTATCTCCAGTAGCTAGTGCAATTGGAGTTGCCATAATATCTTTAACCAAATCAGGATTGATTCTCACGCCATACTTGAACAACATATCGTTCAAATTCAAGTCGTTTGGGAAAGCCAAAGTCGTTCCTGAATCATTATACAAACTGTCCATTTCCATGTTCACTTGATCCACAAGCCACAATGTTTTTCCACCGTTCATGACAAATTGATCTAAAACTAATTTCTCTTCATCTGAGAATTTCTCGGTTGGCTTTGCAATTATTGCTAAATCGTATTTCTTCAAATAGACCAAACTTTCATTTGGTTTTTTGGCTACAGAATCTAAAGTAAAAGTCCCGATATAGTAATTTTCACGGACTTGCTTGATGAAATCGGCCATTAATAAATCCTGTAATTCTCCGTTTCCTTTAATGATGGCAACCTTTTTTTCTTTGGCTTTAGCAATCGTATTGAACGCATTTGCAAAAGCATATTCCAAATGTTGCACCGAACTCACCACTTTTTCAGCTGTAGAAGCGCCCATCATATTTTTTAGCAACGGCACTTTCACACTTCGTCCGTGATAGGTTGCAATTGCCCACGGAAAAACCACTTCTTGCGTCTGTTTTCCTTTGTCGTCCAGCGTTACATTTATTGGCGTTAAGCCTCTGTTGATAAACGATTGCATTATGGTGTCTTTTTCTTCTTCGTTTTCCAAAGGATTGACGAATTGAAAAACAATATTAGAATTATAGGCTTTGAATTCTTCTAATAATTGTTGCGTTTCTGTTTGCAATTTCTTGAATTCACCAGGAAATTCACCTTTTAAGAATACGTCAATTATCAACGGCTCTTTGATGTCCTGAATTATCTTTAAAGAGGTTGGCGAAAGCGTATATCGATGGTCTTTTGTTAAATCAAAACGATGAAAAAACTGACTTCCTATTCCGTTTAAAATGATTAGAAAGGCTACGGTAAGGA
>JBIPNF010000050.1:0-13057 GCA_044373885.1 Flavobacterium sp.
AAATTCTAAACAAAATAAAAAGCGCTGGTACTAGATTGCTTACTAATTTTCATATCAGAAAATAATTGAAATCTTACGGGAATTTTACTCCGATGTAATTCAACCATAAACAACTTCATTTCAACGTTTTGTGTGTTAATATTCGATTTGTAAATACTTATTTTATCTAAATTTGATAGAATAAATTATAAATCAATTAAAACACAAAACATGGAAACATTAGTTAAAAGAGACGGATTATTTCCGTCAGTAAGTAAGGTGACGAATACTCTTTTTGATGATTTTTTTTCGAGAGACATTTTTGATTGGACCGATAGAAATTATTCAGCTTTAGGGTCAAGTTTACCATCTGTCAACCTCAAAGAAACCGATACTAAACTAGAAATCGAATTGGCAGCTCCAGGTATGAAAAAAGAAGATTTCAGAGTTGAAATTGACAATAATATTCTTGCCATTTCATCTGAAAAAAGAGTAGAAAAAGAAGAAAAAAATAAGAAAGAGGATTATGTTCGTAAAGAATTTAATTACCAATCTTTCTACAGATCATTTAGTCTTCCCGACTATGTGGATGAGAATAAAATAGATGCCAACTATAAAGATGGAATTCTTCATGTTACGGTATCTAAAAAAGAAGGTTCAAAGAAAAAAGCATTAAAAAATATTCCAATTAAATAATTATAAATCTGTTTTGTTTTGTGCTATTTCAAAACAGAAAGGAAAACGCTGGTTTTTAATCAGCGTTTTTTTTATCAACTAAACAGGATATAATTGAATACAATTCTGAGAATTCAAAAGGTTTAATAACAACTGCATTCATCCCCGAATCAATAGAATCTTTTTCAACTTCAAGTTTGGAAAATGCCGTTAAAGCAATTATTGGTGTAGTAATGTTTCTTTGTCTAATTTTGATTGTTGTTTCAAATCCATTTAATCCTGGCATATTTATATCCATCAAAATCAAATCGAAATTTTCCTTTTTTAAAATTTCTAAAGCGTCAAAACCGTTTTCTGCAATGTGGCATTCAAAATCAATTTTTTCTAATGACTTTTTTGTTACAAATTGATTAATTTTATTATCTTCCACTATTAATACTTTATGACCTGAAAACAAATCATAGGAAACTTCATGATCAAGTAATTTAGAATCTTCAACACTACAGTTTTTAAACACAATTGAAAAATTAAATTGGGTACCTTTTCCTAATTCACTATAAAGATAAATTTTGCTGTTAAATAGATTTATCAACTTTTGAACTATTGATAATCCAAGTCCAGAACCTTGATAAATATCTTTACTTTCATTTAACTGAACGAATTTTTCAAAAATTTTAGTTTGATTTTCTAATGCAATTCCAACTCCTGTATCCTTTACTTCAAATTCAATTACACTAAAATAGACATCTTTTTTAATTAACCTAAGAGTTAAATTAACTTTTCCTTCTTTTGTAAATTTTAATGAGTTACCTAATAAATTTATTAATATTTGTGACAATCTGTTTTTGTCGCCAATTAGCTGCTTTGGAATATTTTCGTCAATATCAAATTCTACTGTAGTATGATTTATTTTGAACAAAACATTTATTATTCCTAAAATAGAATTCATTTCTTCAAAAATATTAAAAGTAACATCCTCTAAAATGATATTTTTATTTTCGATTTTACTAATTTCGAGAACATCATTCACTAATGATAATAAATAATTAGCTGAAAATTTTAGTGAATTTATATATGTACTATTTTTCAATATAGGATATTCCGCTACCAAAATATCTGAAACACCAACAACTCCATAAAGTGGAGTTCTCAGTTCGTGACTAATCGTTGAGACAAATTGCGATTTAAGATTCGATACTCTAGTCAATTGTTTATTTGTTTTATTTAATTCCCGGTATGCTGCAACCAATCTTTTATTAGATTGTTTTTTAAAAATGTAGCTATTATAAAACGTAATAATTAGTAATAATAAAACTAAAAAAATTATTATAAACAAAACACCAACTATTCTAGCTTGCTCTAAATCACTATTTTGAATTAATTTTTCCTGTTCAATTTTTTCGATTTTTCTTTTATACTCATCCAAAATTGTGCTCATTCCAGATGATCTTTCTAGTTTTGAATGTTCCTCCTCAAATTGTTTTTCTTTAAGGGAATTGTACTTATCGATATAAAAATAGGCAGTTTTAAAATCTCCTTTCTTTGAGTACATTCTTGAAATATCATCATAGACTTCCGTTGCATTACCTTCAAGAAATTCAGTTTTATTTACACTACAAAATTGCAACGCTTTCTTATATGCTTTTTCAGAATCTGTAAAATTATTTTTATGAGAATAATAAGCACCGAGTAAAGAATAAAATGATATTTTAGCTTCCAATTCTTCCCCGCTTTCTACTGCTTTTTCAGCTGATTTTAGATATGGAAGGCCTTTACTATATTCTTCAATTGAAAAATAACCCGTGGTAATATTCAAATTAGCGTACATAATTTCATAATCATCTTTCAATAATTTTGAATAATATAAACCCAATTTGTAATGGTAAATTCCCTTTTTATAATCTATATTTCGAAAGCAAAATGTTCTTGCAATATTATTATGTAACGAATATTTTATAAAATAACTCTTCGTTTTATTTGCATATTCTAATCCTTTATTAAAAAAAAAGATTGCTTTCTTAAAATCATAATATTCATCAAGATTGAGACCAATAATATTGTAAGACCTGGCAATAAGTTCATTATTATTAATATCAATCGCTTTTTGAAGCGCTATTTTAGCTAGTGCTAATGATTTATCACATTCTAACTTTGATAAATGCGCACCCGATTTTGCAATAATATTATTAATTTCTTTAATAGAAGTAGTTTCAGATTGAGAAAATCCAAAATAGTAGGTTGATAAAAAAAATAATACAAGTATTTTTTTAAGCATTTTTTATACATCTAAAAT
The DNA here is from genome assembly GCA_044373885.1 of Flavobacterium sp. GTDB lineage: Bacteria > Bacteroidota > Bacteroidia > Flavobacteriales > Flavobacteriaceae > Flavobacterium. The sequence continues at coordinate 2,948 of JBIPNF010000050.1, forward strand.
AATAACACGAATGTATAAAAAACCTTTTGTAGTTTAGGAAAATATTATGAGTTTATTTTTTATAAAAAAAGAGACCGTTTGGTCTCTCTTACTTTAACTTCTAATCAGTTTTCTATATTTTAATCGTTTCGGGGTTAAGTCGCCTCCTAAACGTTTCTTCTTATTTTCTTCATAATCAGAAAACCCACCTTCAAAATAATAGACTTCAGAATTTCCTTCAAATGCCAAAATGTGAGTGCAAATTCTATCTAAAAACCATCTGTCATGCGAAATTACAACGGCACAACCGGCAAAATTTTCTAAACCTTCTTCTAAAGCTCTAAGCGTATTGATGTCCAAATCATTCGTTGGCTCATCTAATAAAAGTACGTTGCCTTCTTCTTTCAAAGTCATTGCAAGATGCAAACGGTTTCGTTCTCCACCAGAAAGCATTGAGACTTTTTTGTTTTGTTCCCCACCTCCAAAATTAAATCGTGACAAATAAGCTCTTGAATTCACTTGCTTTCCTCCCATCAGAATCAATTCCTGTCCATCAGCAAAGTTTTCCCAAATAGATTTCTCTGGATTTATATTAGAATGCGCTTGATCAACATAAGCAATTTTTACAGTGTCACCAATTAAAAACTCCCCCGAATTTGGCTTTTCTTCACCCATAATCATTTTAAAAATAGTCGATTTACCAGCACCGTTCGGACCAATAATCCCAACAATACCAGCTTGTGGCAAAGTAAAATTCAAATTATCATATAATAATTTATCGCCAAAAGCTTTTGCAACATTTTTGGCTTCAATTACATTTGTTCCTAAACGAGGTCCATTTGGAATATAAATTTCTAAATTTTCATCTAATTGTTTTTGATCTTCATTTAGTAGTTTATCGTAATTCTGCAAACGTGCTTTTTGCTTCGTTTGGCGCCCTTTCGAACCTTGACGAACCCAGTCTAACTCTCGTTCTAAAGTTTTTCTACGTTTAGAAGCTACTTTCTCTTCCAATGCCATTCTACTTGATTTTTGATCCAACCAAGAAGAATAATTTCCTTTCCAAGGAATGCCTTCTCCCCTATCCAATTCTAAAATCCACCCGGCAACATTGTCCAAAAAGTACCTATCGTGCGTTACTGCAATTACAGTTCCAGCGTATTGTGCCAAATGTTGTTCTAACCAAAGTACGCTTTCCGCATCCAAGTGATTCGTAGGTTCATCTAATAATAATATGTCAGGTTGTTGCAATAACAAACGACACAACGCCACACGACGGCGTTCTCCACCAGACAAATTTTTGATGGGAGTATCACCTTCAGGTGTGCGCAAAGCATCCATCGCAATTTCTAATTTGGTGTCAATTTCCCAAGCTCCAAGCGCATCAATTTTATCCTGCAAAGCAGCTTGACGATCCATTAACTTGTCCATTTTATCTGCATCTTCATAGTTTTCCGGAAGACCAAATAAGTCATTTATATTATTGTATTCTTCTAAAACTGCCATTGTTTCGGCAACACCTTCACGAACAATTTCGATTACGGTTTTTGAATCATCAAGAACAGGTTCTTGCTCTAGATAGCCAACAGTATAACCTGGTTGAAAAACCACATCACCTTGGTAATTTTTATCAATGCCAGCTATAATTCTTAAAAGTGAGGATTTTCCAGAACCATTAAGTCCAAGAATACCAATTTTAGCTCCATAAAAGAAACTTAAATAAATATTTTTTAGTACCGGTTTATCTGCTCCTTGGTAGGTTTTACTCAATTTTTGCATTGAGAAAATTACTTTTTTATCGTCTGCCATTTTATTTAATTTATTAATTTAATTGAAATTGCTATTGAATTTATTATTATTAAATTCTCCCTTTTAATGCATTAAAAACCCATGCGTTTGCCAAAAAACCTACACCAACGGCAACAAATCCCCAACCAGAAATTTCACTGTATTTAAAAATACCAAGCCCTATTAAGAGTAATCCCATAAATATCATAATCAATGTTGCCCATCCTAAAACGGTATTTTTATTCATTCCCATAATTGAAGTTTGTAAATTTGGAGTTGCAAATATCGTTAAAAATAGTGTTTCTTTCAAATCAAAATCGAATTCATTTATTATCAAATAAATGAATTCTTAATTAAAAATACCGACAAGCATTTCCTTTAACAAATCATGTTGAGGCATTGCATTGGCACCAACTCCTTTACTTTTAACGTCGATATCTCTCAAAAGAGTTACAATTTGACTCACTTTTTTCATCGGATAATTTTTTAAAGCAACATCGTAATCTTTAAGAAAAAAGGGATTTACCTTTAAAACGGCAGCCACATTTTTTGGATTTTTATCTTTCAATCCGTGGTATTGTAAAATTTGTACAAAAAAACTAAAAATTAAACCGGTGGTCATTACCATTGGATGGTCTTTCGGATTATCCGAAAAGTACTGAGCTATTTTATATGATTTCAATTGGTTCCTTTCACCAATAGCTTTTCGCAATTCAAAAATATTAAAATCTTTGCTGAAGCCTATGTTTTCCTCAATATCCTTTGCAGAAATAGTACTTCCGGCAGGCAAAATAATTTGAAGTTTTTCGAGTTCATTATTAATTTTACCCAAATCCGTACCCAAAAATTCCACCAACATCGCATTTGCTTTTGGTTCAATAGAAAATTTCTTGCTTTGCAAAACCCTTGTAATCCATTGACCAACTTGGTTTTCATAGAGTTTTTTACTTTCAAATACAACGCCGACTTTATCAAAAAGCTTGGTAACTTTTTTTCGTTTATCTAAGGTTTTATATTTATAACAAATAACTAAAACCGTTGACGGCATTGGATTTGAAGCATAACTTTCAAATTTATCAATCGTTTTTACCAAATCTTGTGCTTCTTTAACAATCAAAACTTGACGTTCTGACATCATTGGATAACGCTTTGCTGCAGAAATAATATCTTCAACAGAAACGTCACGTCCATAAAGGACAGTTTGATTAAAACTTTTTTCCTCGTCTGAAAGAATATTTTCTTCAATATAATCGGATAATTTATCAATATAATAAGGCTCCTCGCCCATCAAAAAATAAATAGGTTTTATATTTCCGGCTTTAATATCGTTAACAATTTTTAAAACTTCATCCATTGGGATTTATGATTTTTGATTTATTATTTTAGATTTCGGATTGCCAAAAAAATATTCTTAACACTATGTATTCTGTACTCATTTATTATTCTGTCTATCATCTATCGGTCTATTTTCTATTCTCTTTTTTCTCTATTGAAAAAGTCTTACTTTTGCTATATGAAGCAACTCCAGTTTCCCTCTTATTCATTCCGATTCAAAAATAGTGAAAATAAAGTAGCTATTTTCGATGAAATCAGGAAAAAATTTATAATTATTACTCCCGAAGAATGGGTTCGTCAGCACGTAGTTCAGTTTTTGATACAAGATAAAAAATTTCCAAAGTCACATATTAATGTTGAAAAACTATTGAAAATCAATGATTTAAATAAAAGATATGATGTTGTTGTTTACAATTCTGACGGTAGTATTTTTATTTTAGTGGAATGTAAAGCCCCTGAAATTAAAATATCGCAACATACATTCGACCAAATCGCAAGATACAATATGTCTTTGAATGCCGAATATTTGATGGTAACTAATGGACTTAATCATTACTTTTGCAAAATGGATTATGAAAACGAAAAATACGATTTTCTATCCGAATTACCAGAATATCAATCTTTAAATTCAATGAAATAAGTGAAAATTGCCGTTGTCATACTCAATTGGAATGGAATGAAATTGTTGGAACAGTTTCTACCTTCAGTTGTTCAATATTCACCTGAAGCGACGGTATTTGTTGCAGATAATGCTTCTTCGGACGATTCGATATCATTTATTGAAGCGAATTTTCCAACCATACAAATTATAAAAAACGAATACAATTTTGGTTTTGCGCAAGGGTATAATGAAGCTTTGAAAAATGTCGATGCCGATATTTTTACCTTAGTAAATTCCGATGTTGAAGTTACCGAAAATTGGTTGCAACCCATAATCGAAACCTTCAAAAATGAACCACAAACAGCCATTATACAACCAAAAATATTGGATTACAAACGCAAAGAATACTTTGAATATGCAGGAGCAGGTGGCGGTTTCTTGGATAAATATGGTTATCCATTTTGCCGTGGTCGGATTTTTGAAACTTTAGAAAAGGACAACGGACAATACAACGATTCTTGCGCCATATTTTGGGCTTCGGGGGCTTGCTTTTTTATTAGAAGTTCAATTTTTAAAGAATTAAACGGCTTTGATGCAGATTTTTTTGCCCATCAAGAAGAAATTGATTTGTGTTGGCGTGCTTTCAACAACAATCATATAGTTAAATATAATGGAAATTCGACTGTTTATCACGTTGGTGGAGCAACATTAAAAGAAGGGAATCCTAAAAAAACATTTTTGAATTTTAGAAACTCCCTATTGATGTTAATAAAAAATCTACCCAAAAAATCCTTATTTCAAGTGCTTTTGATTAGAATGATTTTAGATGGCATTGCAGGAATCCGATTTTTATTTCAAGGAAAATTCTTGCATTTTGCGGCCATATTAAAAGCTCATTTTTACTTTTATCATCTCCTTTCAATGAATTATAAAAAGCGAAAAAAAACACAATTAAAAACATACTACAAAGTAAAAAGTATCGTTTATAGTTATTATATAAAACGTGGCATCGTTTTTGAAAAGCTATTTTAACAATAGTTATACTATTAATATTTACAACGTTTATTTCCTTAATTTTGCAAAAAACAACCCTTATGAAAAAAATCATTTTAGCAGTTTCATTAGTCGCTTTATTAGCAACTTCTTGTGGCACCAAGAAAAAAATTGCGGCATTAGAATCTAAAAATAAAGAAACTCAAGATTTACTGAATTCTTGTACAGTAAAACTGAATATGTGTTTGACTGAAAAAGATGCGATAGCAAGTCAGATTGAATTTCTAAAGAAAAGCAACTCTGATTTACTTAATACAATGGGGAATATGACCACTTTGTCAACAAAAGGTGCTCAAAACATTGAAAAAGCATTAGAAACAATCAAGGAAAAAGACTTGAAAATCACAAGAATGCAAGATGCTTTGACAAAAAAAGATAGCGTTACACTTGCATTGGTTACAAGCATAAAAAGCTCTGTTGGAATGTCAGATCCAGACATTGAAGTAAATGTTGAAAAAGGTGTGGTTTTCATCTCTATCGCTGATAAATTGCTATTCAAAAGTGGAAGTTATTTAGTAAGCGATCGTGCAAAAGAAGTACTTGCAAAAGTAGCAAAAATAATCAATGACAAACCTACATTTGAATGTATGGTTGAAGGACACACAGATAATGTTCCGTTTATCGGAAACAATATTTTACTTGACAATTGGGATTTAAGTTCGAAACGTTCTACCGCTATTGTACGTGTTTTGACAAACGATTTAAAAGTAAATCCAAAACAATTAATCGCTGCGGGTCGTGGAGAATTTATTCCATTAGTAGAAAATAATTCAGTTGCAAACCGAGCAATCAATAGAAGAACTAGAATTGTTATCCTTCCTAAAATCGATGAATTTTACGAAATGATTGAAAAAGAAATGAAAAATAAATAAATTTTAATTTAATGTATTAAAAAAGGAGCATTTATGCTCCTTTTTTAATTTTATTATTTGATATAAACCAAACACTGTCTCAATTCAGGTTTATTAATCGTATAATTTAAAAGCCAATGTGTTAATTGTTCGATTTCGTAAGGTAACAACATTTTCAAGGCTTTTTCTAATTCTTTACAAAAAAGTTTAGGATCAAAACTAACGCTATCTAAAATACTTTTCGTGTAAGCTAACATTCCTATTTTCATAAAATAATATTTATTTTTAAAATGAATTAACAAATAGTTCATTCAAATTTAAAAAAAATAAGCATTTACTTTAAAAATAAAAAGTTAAATTAAAATAATTCTTTATATATTTTTTAATTAAAATAAAATCACACCATTTTGGTAGCTCTAAACATTTCCCTTTTTCCGGGAGGTCCAGCTAACTTTTCAACTGAAAAACCAACTTCAATCATACTTCGTTTAACAACCCCACGTGCTGCATAAGTAACTAAAACTCCATTTACTTTAAGCGCTTTATACATTTTTTTGAAGATCTCTGTACTCCATAATTCAGGTTGTACTCGGTATCCAAAAGCATCAAAATAAATTAAATCATATTGATTTTCCTCACAAATTTCATCAAAAAATTGTTTTCTTTTTGTTAAAGTAAAATTAGACGTTATCGCAATTTTTTCTTCCCAATTGGATTGGTGCATTAGTTCAAAAGAGGTTCTTTCATTTTCGGCATTTAACTCCGAAACGTAATTCATTTGTAAAACTTCATCAGCTGAAATCGGATAGGCTTCCACTCCAACATAATCTATAGTTTGATTCGATTTACATGATTCTAAATAGGTAATAAAGGTATTTAAAGCGGTACCAAAACCGATTTCTAAAATTGATATTGGCTTCCCTTTAGATAATGACAATCCATTTTTTATAAAAACATGATAAGCTTCTTGAATAGCACCGTGTTTTGAATGATAGGATTCATTCCAATCTGGTAAATGGATTGTTGTTGAACCATCCAAAGTATGAAGTATTTCTCTTTTCAAAATTTATTTTATGTACAATTTCTTGATTTTAGGAAGAGGTCCACCACATTTTACTTCATGACAACGAACACAAGCATTAACCCCGTCATTAAAATGCTGCTTTGCGTTTATTGGATCTTGATAAATAAGCTCTTGCGCTTTAATAAACAGCGCTGACTGTTCCTTAAAAAAAGCATCATTTTCCGTTTCATCGGTCATTACGGCTTTATGAATTTGAAGAAAATGGCTTGGAAATTTCCCTATAGTATCGCCTTTTTTTATGCGTTCTTTTAATTTTTGGTTCTCAACGTACATGCTCTCCATCAATGCTGCCATTTCAGACATTTGATACATATCGAACTTTTTATCTGATTTAGTTGTGGACTCTGAAGAGCAAGATGATTGTTCAACTTTTTTATTACAACTGAAAATCAAAAAAGCAATAATTAAGACAAGAAACTTTTTCATTTATTTTTTTATTAGAACTCCATCGGCCATAAATGAATACGTTGTTTTTGGTGCTACAATACTATCGATTGCAACTTGAGATTTCCCTTCATCTTTAGCGTAATGTTTCAATTCTACAACAGATTCAATACTTACGAAAGCTTTTCCATTCACAATAACCTCTTCATCTTTAGCATTTTTTGGTACAAAAAACGCATAATCTTTGAATTTTACAAAAGCCTCTTTTTTATTTGGCAAAACCAATGTCATCCAACATCCTTTTTTCTGGCAAACGTTTTTAATTTTTGATTTAAATTTCACATTCAATGTGTCTCCAGTTTTCAATTTATCAAATTGAGCTATCATTTCATCGTTAGATAGTGCTTTGTCATCTGAAATACTATCACCAAAAAAAGCATATTTATCTTCTTTTTGATTTACTGTTGCAACGGTTTCTTTTTTACAACTTGTTAAAGCAAAAAAGCAAAAAGTAAAAGCTACTATTTTTTTCATAATTTGTTCTATTTAATTTATTAATTGTATGCAAAAATATAAGAATTTTTAAATAAAAATGGATTAAACCAATAAATTAACATTGTTAAAAACTACATAATAATAAAATTATAAATAATTGATTTTGAAGTAGAAACAAATCTAATTTTTATTAATTTAGCGGCTGTTTAAATACGATTCCTGCTTATATTTAAAAATAACGCAAATATTTGTATTTCAACACTTTAAAAACTAATTTTTTACAAAACTGAATTAAATATGAACTCAATTAACGCTCAAAAAATCAATATTTCTAAAATTTCAACTTCAAAAATTGAATCTGTAGATTTTGAACACCTTCCTTTTGGAGAAGTTTTCACCGATTATATGCTAACCTGTGATTTCGTAAATGGCAGTTGGCAAGAACCTAGTATAGTTCCTTACGCACCCTTTCTGATAGATCCATCGTCAAAAGTTTTTCATTACGGACAAGCTATTTTTGAGGGAATGAAAGCCTACAAAGATGAAAACAATGACGCTTGGTTGTTCCGTCCTGAAGAGAATTTTCAACGATTCAATAAATCTGCTGTTAGAATGGCAATGCCTGAAGTTCCTGAAGAAATTTTCATGGGAGGTTTGATGCAATTAATTGATTTAGAAAAAAATTGGATAAAAAAAGGTTTAGGAAATACACTTTATATCCGGCCTTTTATGATAGCGACGGGAACTGGAGTAATTGCTGCACCATCTAATGAATATCGATTTATGATTTTGCTTTCACCAGCAAAATCCTATTATTCAGGAGATGTAAAAGTAATTGTTGCTGAACATTTTAGTCGCGCTGCAAATGGTGGAATTGGTGCTGCAAAAGCAGCAGGGAATTATTCTGCACAATTTTACCCAACCAAATTAGCCAACGAAAAAGGATTTCAACAAGTGATTTGGACTGATGATGCAACGCACACAATGCTAGAAGAGTCTGGAACAATGAACGTTTTTTTCAGAATAAACGACACAATATATACTGCCCCAACTAGTGAGAGAATTCTCGATGGTGTTACTAGAAAAAGTCTTATCGCAATTGCCGAAAGAGACGGGATTCAATTGGAAGTTCGACCAGTATTAGTTTCAGAAATAGTAGAAGCTGCCAAAAACGGAACTTTGAAAGAAATATTTGGTGCTGGAACTGCCGCTGTTGTAACCATTATCAAAGGTTTTTCATATAAAGATATTTATTATGAATTACCAGAAATAGAGCATCCAATAGCATTAGAACTAAAAAACAAATTAACAGCCATTCAATACAAACTTGCAGAAGACACATTTGGATGGACGGTTAAAGTATAATATGTTATTTTAAAAGCAAACCCATAATTTATTAGAGTACTGATAAATTAAGGGGTTGCTTTTTTTGTTAGTTCATAATATATTAAATGATTTTTGAAAAGTCGGGTTTGAAATAGTTTGGTCCTTTCAAAACTTTTCCATCTTCTCGATAAATTGGCTTTCCATTAGAATCTAATTTACTCATATTACTTCGTTGTATTTCGTCGAAAACAGCTTCTATTTTATGTTGCAATCCGTGTTCTATTATTGTACCACACAAAATATAAAGCATATCGCCAAGAGCATCTGCAATTTCAATTAAATCATCATTTTGAACGGCTTCCAAATATTCTTCATTTTCCTCTTTCATTAAATTGAAACGAAGAATGTTTTTTGATTCCCCTAAATCTGATTTTGGACTTTCACTATATCCAATTTCAAAAGCAGTGTGGAAATCTTTAACGGCATTAAGTTGTTTAATCATAGTAGTAACTTGTTAAATGATAGCGCAAAATAGTAACTTTTCATTACAAATTTAGTATTTTTGTATAAAATAAAAATTTATGTTTAGCAAGGGGCAATTAATTTTTGCAGTAGTATTCTTCATCACTTTCGTAATTGCAATCATCTATTCTTACAGAAAAGACATTCTAGTTCATCAAAAAGTATATAAAGGAAGTTATAAAATATTGATTGGTTTTTTAATTTTTATAGCTTTATTATTCGTTATCAAAATATTCTTCAAACACTAAAAGTGTAAATTATAAAATCTTATAAGTCAAAATAAATCAGAAATGAAAATTTTAAAATATATCTTTTTACTTATTGTACTTCTATCAATTGGAGGAAGTATTTATATTGCCACCCAAAAAGGTGATTTTAAAATTGTGAAATCTAAAGTCATTAATTCTCAAAAAACGTCTGCTTTTAATTACATTAACGACAATCGGAATATGGAAAATTGGTATGTTTGGGAAAATGACACTACGGATACTCATTTAATATATTCGAATAAATATTCTGGTGTTGGGAGTTCTTATCAATGGACAGGAAATAGTGGCAAGTTCAATTCAACAACAATTTTTGCAAAAGAAAATGACAGTATCGTTCAAAAAATAGATTTTAACGGTTCTATATCAGAAACCACTTGGAAATTTAAAGATACAATTGGTGGTACGAAAATTACTTGCTCATCA
>JBIPNF010000235.1:0-3823 GCA_044373885.1 Flavobacterium sp.
ATTTGCACTTTTTAGAAGGCGATTTTGAGGGTGGAAAATACTTGGTTGATGAAGTGCTAAAAAACCTAAAAATCAATGAAGACCGAATAGATGAGCACCACGTAATGGTGTTTTATTACAAAATTGCAAGTCTTTATTTTGGTGCAGGCGACAATAGAAAATGTATCGAATATTTGAAGAAAATTATCGATAATAAAAACTTGTCAATGCGGGAAGATTTGATGTGTTTTGCACGGGTTTTGAGTTTGGTTGCCCATTATGAATGCGGTATGGATTATCATTTGGAAGTACAATTAAAAAGCACTTACAAATTTCTAATTAAGATGAATGACTTGCACGAGGTGCAACGAGAAATGATTAAATTCTTGAAAAATTTAGGTTCCATTTTCCCCCATCAATTGAAAGGGGAATTCAAAAAACTACATACCCGTTTAAAAACATTTGAAAACCATCCTTATGAGAAACGTGCTTTTTTGTATTTGGATATTATTTCTTGGTTAGAAAGCAAAATCGAAAACAAAACCGTAGCATCAATTATTCAGGAGAAAGCGAAGAAGTTATTGAGATAACTAGTACATAATCATTCTACGTCCTTCAGAAGACTTGTCTTTCCCTGCAAACTTATCAAGTTTATAAGTTAATGAAAACATTACATACCTTTTCAAAACACTATTTTGTTCGTCTCTAATTGTTGTTGGGGTTATCATTCTAGTCTCACTTTGGTTTTGATTTAAAATATCATAGACCTTTACTTTTGTAGTTATTTTTTTACTGAAAAAGCTATAAGAAATACTGGTGTTCCATAAATAGAAATCTTTTTTAAAGCCATCGGCAATATTAGAATTATAATTATACCCAAAATCATTTCCAATAACCCAATTAGAAGGCAAATAATTAGTTGTTTGAATATTAAATTTATGCAACACATTTGAGGCTGCTTTAATCGTATAATTAGTATATTTTGAATCCGTATATGTTAAATTATAAGAAGGATTTATGGTAAATAATTCTCCATATTCATAAGTAAAATTGGCCCTTGGTGTAAAACGTAAATTATTAGATTCATATTGAATTGTATTTGAAAACCCTTTGGATAATCCGATAGATCCGTTTAAGCCAAATCCAAATTTAAATGTATGGGCTTCATTTTTTATTGTTTTATTCCAATTGGCGCCAAACCACAAACTATAAGTTCCCGAAATGTTTTCATAGGTAGTAATTCGTTTTCTATTATTATCAAAAATTGAAGAAGAAACTACTTGATTGTCATAATAATTACCTCCACCATAGAAGCTGTAACCAGAGCGAGTAGCAAAATTAAAATCTCTGAAACTAATAAATAAATTATGATTTTTATCTGGGTTTAAGTTTGGATTACCTACAAAAATATTAAGCGGATTTGCTAGATTTTGAATCGGTAAAATCTTATTGGAAGACGGTAAGTCTATTTCATAATCATAGCTAATACTAAAAGATTTTGACTTCGAAAATTTATAATTATAGGATGAACTTACTGACGGCAAAAGGTAGTATTTATTTAAATTCACATTATTATTTAAATAAAAAGAATGATTGTCAAATTGAGTAAATGAAGTCCCTAATGTTGTACTAAAACCAAACTTATCTTTATCGATTGAAAGTCCAAATTTTGGTGTAATTTTTTTGACATCCGAAGTTTGATAATTCGTTAATAAATCATTTTGAGTAGAATACGTTTGGGAAACAGACTCAAAATCGAATGTTCTTCGGTCGTCAATTGTTTTTTCTGCATTATAATTTAACGCCAAACTAATACTAATTGAATCCTTGATAGGTTCTGTGAACTCAAGTTCTGCAGTATAAGAATCGTATATTTTTTTACTTTGATTGTTTTGATTTCGAATATCGTCGGGTTCGCTTGTTTGATAAAAAGCAGTGTTTGAATTATAGAATGAATTGGTTTTATCATTGGAATTTTGATTGTTTAATGATAAACTCAACATTCTCCCTTTTCGATTAAATGCTTTATTAAAATCAATTGTATTCGAAAAATTGTTTTTTTCCGAATCATCATATGAATTAGAACTACTTTCGTTCAAAAGTTGGTTTGTATTATCCGAAGAAGCTTCCGAAGAACGTGCTTGGGATTTATTATTTGATTTAGAAAAATTTGGAGCAACAATTATTTTTGCTGTAGAATCTATAGCATATTCAAATTCAAAATTCATATTATTACCCCTTCGGTCTTCATTAGATTTAGAATAGGAATTTGTGGTAAAAATTCCAGTTGGCAAAAAATTTGTAGCAATTGTTTTATTTGTATTTTCAGTGTTAGAATCGGTATAGAAATAGCTTGCCGTTGATTGAAAATCTTTAATTAATTCATCCGAATAGTTCAATCCTACCATATTGGATTTTGTAATTCCCTTTCCGCCCCCAAATCGCATGTTTCCAATTCCGTAGCTACCATCGCTACTATAGTAGGAATTGCTGTTTCGTCCACCACCCATGTTATCAAAAATTTCATCCATCGAAAATCCAGTTGAATTGATATTATTTGAAGACGCCAAGACGCTAATTTTTCGCTTGTTGTTAAAATAATTTATCAATGCACTACTTTCATATCGCTTGTCAGAACCTTTACCAGCCATAAATTTCCCGAAAAATCCTTTATTCTTTTTCTCATCAATTGTTAGGTTGATACTAGCATTATTAGACTTTGCAACTTGTTTCGATAGTTCTTCTTTTTTAGTTTTTGTATCGGTAATTTGCACTTTTTTAATAATGTCAGAAGGCAAATTCTGAAGAGCAATTTTTCCGTCTTTGTCAAAAAAGGGTTTGCCATTTACTAAAATTTGATTTACTTCTTTTCCGTTAACCGTAATTTTACCGTCAGTATCAATTTCAACTCCTGGCAATTGTTTTAATAAGGTTTCCACATTTGCATCTGGACGAACTTTAAAAGACGATGCATTGAATTCTAAAGTATCTTTTTTTATTCTAATTGGCGGCGCTTCACTTTTAATTACAACTTCTCCTAAAGTATTTGAATTTGTTAAAAGTTCAAGATTTCCAAAATTTTTGTCTTCGCTAATTTCTTTTAACTCTTGTTTATAGGTTTGATATCCTATATAGGAAATTTTAAGAGAAGTAGGTTTTGAGATTTTTTTGGTTATAATTTTAAAAAAACCATTTTTATCAGTAATCGTATAATCAACAACAGAGGAATCTTTTAGAATTGATAAATACACCGTTGCCGATTCTAAGGCCAATTGGCTTTTTTGGTCAATTATTTTACCTTTTAAAGTAATTGTATTTTGAGAAAAAGCGGAAAAGCTTAATAATAAAACGGCTAGGAAGAAGTATATTTTTCTCATAAAAAAAAATTCGCTGTAGTAACTAAGAAGTTATAACAGCGAAATAAGTCTTTTAGTATCTGATAAACTATTTCCTACAAAAAAATTAACATTTATTTACTTTTCTCTGATATAAATATCGATTGGAACTCCTGAGAAATCCCAGTTTTCACGGATTTTATTTTCTAGGAAACGCTTGTAGGCTTCTTTTACATATTGAGGCAAATTGGCAAAAAACACAAACTGAGGCGTTGGCGTTGGCAATTGCATACAATATTTAATTTTTACATATTTCCCTTTCAAAGCTGGTGGCGGGTAGCCTTCAATAACTTTCAACATATAGTCATTGAATTTTGAAGTCGGAATTCTTTGTTTTCTATTTTCAAAAACTTGAACCGTAGCTTCCAATGCTTTTAGCAAACGTTGCTTGGTCAATGCAGAAACGAAAAGAATCGGCACATCTACAAATGGCATCAATTCCTCTCGGA
>JBIPNF010000234.1:0-3823 GCA_044373885.1 Flavobacterium sp.
ACCAGTAATTGTATGAGAACCAGTAGTATTAGTATAGGTCCCGTTAAACGTAATGTCGATGTATTGACCAATTGCACCAACGCTACTAAGGTTATACGAAACAGTATTAACCGTTTGAGCATTTATTGCTCCTGTGTCTGCAGATTCAATTGAAAACATTGAAGAAGTATATATCCCTGGAACAATTGTATTCCCATAAAGATAAAATCCTTGGCTCGTAGTAGGTGAATTTACAGTGTAAGCAGAAATTGTTAAGCCGCTATTTGTTGAACCCGTTGCCGATGATCTCCCCGAAGCCGTAATATTAGCAATAATATATTTTATAGGATTAGCGTCAATTCGGTAAGAAATAAATTCTGATATAGTACTACAAGCGGTTAAATTTCCAACATTTGTAACTGGATTGGTATAGGTGTAATTAATAGAATTGGTAGTTTGTAAGTTATCGTAGTCAAAACCTTGTAAACTAAACCCAGTATTGGTAGCGCTACAAACTAACATTGTTAAACTAAATGCACCATTAGTAACGGTAGTTAGCATGTTTTGATTACCATAACGCATTAAAACATAGCCATTGGTAACAATAGTTCCATTGCATTTAAGAAGGTTTCCTTGAACTAACGTGGACTGAATTGTAGAATTTGGTATTACTAAATTTGGTAAAGTAGTTGCTACTGCAAAGGGTCCGATATTCGTTGTACTTACTATATTACCACAAGAATCAAATACTTCCATCGTTAGCGATTCATTTGCTGGAACTAATCCCGAAATTTGCCCTTGACTGTTAGTATTTCCACTAACGGTATAAGAACTAGTTGCTCTTCTGATGCCCACTCGAACATTTGCTAATGGCGTACCATTTGAATTTACAACTGTTACAGTCAGTCTAATTGTTGGAAACTGAGCATCGCAATTCCACCATGAAAAGTGAGAAACGGTTCCAACATACTTCGTTCCTTGCTTTGTTGCTACTCCTTCTTCTTTCCAATAACCCAAAGTTTCATCAAAGTGCCAAAGTGGAATTGATGTTGGAGAAGTTGCTAATTGTGAAGTTGAAATTGGCATTTCAATTTGTGCAGTAGTTGCTAATTGCAATTTTTGTGAACCTGAACCTCGCATTTCTATATTCAACATACCGTAAGATTCTAAAATGCGTTCTTCGCCATTTAAATTTTGAGCCAACAACATTCCAGGCATTTTATCCAAAATATTTGGATCTGCTGGATCTAAATGATACATAATAACACTTACACTTCCAGAATACGCTTGACCAGTATCAGTTTTAAAATTACCATCAAAAGTGACTTTAGTTCCATTTGGTAATGAAATAGTTCCTGTACTTCCTGAATTTACAGTTCCTATAACAGTTCCTGTAAGCATAATAATTTTCACATTATTAATACCACTTGTTGGGATTAAAGAACGGGAACCATCAATATAACCTGCTTTTTTTGCTGTTATGTAAGCAAATTTGTCATGAACAGTGGCGCTATTAATAATGAAAATTCCATTTACATCCGTTGTAGCGGTTTTGTTAGCAATAGTTATTGCCACATTAGATAAAGCATTGTTATTTTCATCAACAATTTGTCCACTAAAATTTTTTGATACTTCGCTACCAAAGTTCAATGGAGTATCAATTGAATTCCCACCATTTCTTGATTCAGAGCTACAATTACTGAACAAAAACGGAAACAATAAAATCAGAAGAAAGAGTTTTTTTGAAATCATACTATCTTATATTTTAGGTTAATAGTTATCAAATATAAAAAAAATTACTGTTTAATAATTTGTTCGCTTAATAATTTACTTAAGGCCAAGCTTTCCTCTTTGCTTAAAGTAGTCAATAAAGTTTCAAAATAGGTTCTGATATTCTGATTTTTTAAAAGCAATCTTATTTTTTCTCTACCAAATTTTGAGAATTGCCATTTGTGACTTGTCAAGGAATTCACCAAAAACGGCAATACATTTTTGTCTTTATCATTTAAAAAAAGCAAGTTTTCTAATGCATTTTGTCGAACAGAACTTTCAAATTTTGGTGAACAATAGCGCAGCAATTCATCATAATATTTGGCTTTGTTTTGCAATTCGTAGTCTTTCGTTCCAAGTGCTAATGTCAACCACAAAATACGAAGATTTTTATCATTAAAACCTATCCAATCTTTTGATTTTTCAAGATATTTTATCTGATCTTCAGGGAATTGAGACCACAACGAATTTAGCGCAACTTCTCTTGTAATATAGGATTTATCAGCTAACAAAGTCTCAAATTCCAATTTAAATTCCAACGGAATTTTTGGTGTTGTATTTGCAATTGCTTGTCGGACATTTACTTCATTCGTAGCCATTGCCAACCGCAATAGATTCGCTTTATCATCAAATGAAACGCTCTCAATTTGATAGATAATTTCTTCTTTTACAGGAAAATACGTATCCGATTGCATCGTTTTTATAAAGACATTTTGCTTCTCCAAAAACGATTTACTTCTAAATTTCTGAATTTCGAATAATTCCTTTATAGATTGATTTTTAGATAGTAATTCGGTCGCTTTTTGATTGTCAAAACCAGTGTTTTCCAACCATTTTATGCTAAAGGAATCCACATCGTATTTGGAAATCCTTCTAATTTCATCTAAGAAATTATCTGTATTTGCATTTTTAAAGGAATATTTTTTCAAATAGTTTTGCACCGCTTTTTGAAAAACCTTTGCTCCAACTCCTTCTCGCAAAACGTGCAAGGACCAAGCTCCTTTTTGATAAAACGATAATGAACTGGCTTTTTCATTCAATATCGGAATCGTATCTGTTTTGGAAACCGACTTCAATTGTTGTGATATGGAATACAATTTAAAGTAAAAATAATCATCCCCAAACACTTCTTTCTCTGCCAATAAAGCATAATAGGTGGCAAAACCTTCCTGCAACCAATGGTGTTTTCCACTTTCTGCGGTTACTAAATCTCCAAACCATTGGTGCGCCAATTCATGTGCATTGACATTCACATAATTTTTATCGTTAAACCCCATTTCATCAACTACAAAATCTCTCGAAAAAACCGTTGCTGAAGTATTTTCCATTCCCGCATACAAAAAATCGCGAGCGGGAATTTGCTTGTAGATTTCCCAAGGGTACTTCACTCCTATTTCTTTTTCAAAAAAATTAAAGATGGTTTTAGAATAGCGATACGTAGGTTCTAATTTTGAAACATCTTCCTTTTCGATATAAAAATGCAATGGAATTCCACTTTTGGATTTCTCATTTTGAACTTCAAATTTTCCAATGGCAAGCATCAAAAGATAACTACACATTGGTTTTTTCATTCGGTAATGCCAATCGATAGTTTCGGAATTGACTGTTTTATTTTCTAAAATTCCATTGGAAATCACTTGGAAGTTTTTATCAAAATTGACATCCAAATTGAAAATTACTTTTTCATTGACATCATCAAAACTTGGAAACCAATTGCTTGTATATTTCCCTTGCCCTTGCGTCCAAATTTGAAGGTTTTCATCAGTACCAACAAAATACATCGCTTGTTTTGGCTTAACCAAATAATTAAAAGTTAAGGTATTTTTACCGATTTTATATCCTTCAAAAAGTTTGATTTTCTTTCCTGAATTTTTATAATTAACAACACTATTATTAATTTTAAAATTCGAAAAAGTCATGTTTTGAGCATCAATTTTTATGGTATCTATTGCGTTTTTGACTTCAAAATAATAAGTCACTTCCCCCGAAACTGATTTCTCAATAGGATTAATTTTAATTTTACCCACTACCGATTTGAAATCTACAAATTTGGTTTGCTGGGCAAATGAAAAAA
>JBIPNF010000236.1:0-3808 GCA_044373885.1 Flavobacterium sp.
TTACACGATCAATAAGTTTATCGTCTTTAAACTCTGAAAACGAATCGATTAAAGCTAAATTTTCCATGCTCTATCTATTAAAAAATTATTATAACTATTGCTTTTTTTATTTCTGAATAAGAAATTTTCTGTATTTTCTGAACAGTTTCTTTCCCTTTTCCAATTTTTTTAGGCTCTCTTGCTTCCCATTCCAAAACTACAAAATCATCATTAGCTTCTGCTAATTTCGCTTCAATAACTGTGTTATCTGTTTCAACTTGGAGCATTCTTCCAACGTTTTTTTTATATTGTCGTATATGTTTTAATGGCGAAGACACTCCTGCCGATGCAACTTCCAAAGAAAAATCATGTTCTTCTCTATCCAAATTATTATCAATAGACCGGCTGATATCAATGCAATCTTGTAAAACCACACCGTTATCTCCATCTAAAGTTACAATAATTTTGAAACTTTCGGTAATAGTTAGGTCAATTAAAAAAAGTGATGGTTTTTCTAATAATCCTTCTTCTAATAAACAACTTACTTTTTCTTTAAATGTCATACCTTTTATAAAAAGAGGCACGCTATGCGTGCCTCATTATCTAAACATTAAATAAATAACGCTGCAAATATAGTGTTTTTTTTATAAATCAAAAATCATTGTGTAATGTTTAAAATTAGATTACCTTTAATGTTTAATATAAACCTTACATTTTATACCTTTTTATTATGAAAAGAATTTTAGTTCCTACCGATTTTTCAAAACATGCGGAATATGCTTTAAGGGTTGCCGCTCAAATAGCTAAAAAAAATAACAGCGAAATTTATTTGTTACACATGCTCGAATTACCTCATCAAGGAAGCGATGCTGTTTCATCTGGCAGTGCTATTCCTCAAATCATGTACTTCAAAGAAATGGCAATTAATAAATTAGAAAACTTGATGGATGCTGACTTTTTAGAAGGAATTAACGTTTCAGAAATCATCCAATTTGAAAAAGCTTTTGATGGTATTATGGAGGTAAGTAAAAAAAACAATGTTGATTTAATTGTAATGGGTTCTCATGGCGCTTCGGGATATGAAGAAATGTTCATTGGCTCCAATGCAGAAAAAGTAGTTCGCTCTTCTGAAGTTCCTGTATTAGTTATCAAAAATGAAACCGATGAATTCAAAGCAGACAAACTTGTTTTTGCCTCTGATTTTTCAGATGAGATAAAAAAACCTTTCGCAAAATTAGTAGAATTTGCAACTATTTTCAATTCACACTTGGATTTAATAATGATTAATACTCCAAATAGTTTTAAATCTACAGCAGTTGCAGAAAAAATAATGACTGACTTTTTAGAAGGAACTAAATTTACTAACTATTCTACACATATATATAATGATGTGAATATTGAAAAAGGAATTCTAAATTACTCCAGTAGCGTTGATGCAGATTTAATTGGAATGTGCACGCATGGAAGAACTGGATTTTCACACTTTTTCAACGGAAGTATAAGTGAAGATTTAGTAAACCACACGGTTAGACCTGTAATTACTTTCAAAATCTAAACTATTCCGATTTATTTTATAAAAAAACTCCTCAATTTCTTGAGGAGTTTTTTGTTGGTCTACTAGGACTCGAACCTAGAAAGACTGCACCAAAAACAGTTGTGTTACCATTACACCATAGACCAATTCCATTGCTGTTAAGCGAGTGCAAATTTAAACGAAATTTTAAGTCCCGCAAATTTTTTACCTAAAAAAATTAAAAATAAATATTTAGCATTTCTTTAAGCAAAAAAACATTTTCTTTGTACATCAAAAATAAAGTAAAACTCATACTATAAATATGACAGAATTCAATTTCAATAAATGGAATACCATTTTAGGCTGGATCACATTTGCAATAGCATTAACAACCTATACGCTCACCGTTGAACCCACCATGAGTTTCTGGGATTGCGGTGAATATATCGCAACAGCAGCAAAATTAGAGGTCGGACATCCGCCTGGAGCACCTTTATTTCAGATGATTGGCGCCTTCTTTGCTATGTTTGCTACCGATGCAAAACACATCGCGTTAATGGTAAATATGATGTCGGTTTTTTCAAGTGCATTCACCATTTTATTTTTATTTTGGTCGTCAACATTGCTTATTAGAAAAATAGTTGCGTCTATTTCTGAATCAAAGTCAGAAAATGAAGTGGTTGAGTCAGTTTCTAAAAATAATGAAATTGTAATATTAGGAAGTTCATTTATTGGCGCATTAGCCTATACTTTTTCAGATAGTTTTTGGTATAATGCTGTTGAAGCTGAAGTATATGCAATGGCAACTTTGTTTATAGCATTGTTGTTTTGGCTCGGATTGCGATGGGAACAAGACATGAATACGCCACGAGGAAACAGATGGTTGCTATTGATTTCATTGGTAGTTGGACTTTCTTTCGGCGTTCACTTTATGGCATTATTGACCATTCCTGCGATTGGATTTTTATATTTCTTCAAAAACTATAAAACGGTAACCGTTAAAAATTTCATTATTGCCAATGTTGTTGTCGTTGCCATTTTATTATTTATCTTCAAATTATTATTGCCTTTAACAATGGCATTTTTCGGAAAAGCGGAGATTTTTATGGTGAATGAAATTGGATTACCATTTGATTCCGGGACTATTTTTGTGACATTGTTATTGATAAGTTTGTTCTATTTTGGGATTAAATACACGAAATCAAAAGGATATGTTCAAATTAACACTTTAATTCTTTGCATATTATTTATCTTCATTGGTTTTTCGACTTGGATGATGTTGCCAATTCGTGCTAATGCAAATACCGTAATCAATGAAAATAAACCATCAGATGCAGCAGAAGTTTTAGCCTATTACAACAGGGAACAATACGGTGTTAATCCATTGTTTTACGGACCTCAATATTCCGATTCTTTTGCGGGTTTGGATAAAGAAACTCCTTATTTAGACAAAGCACCGAACTACGAAAGAGATTACAAGACAGGAAAATATATTATTACTAATAATTTTAAAAACGCAGAACAAAACAGTGACGATAATCACAAAGCGTTTTTACCTCGATTATGGAGTACGGAACATATTGAAAATTACATGAATTTCACACATTCGTTAGAATTTAAAATCGACCCGAATCATGCTTATGAAAACGAACTAAGCGAATACGGAATCGATATCGATAAATTAACCGAAGAAGAAGTTGGAAAAGCAACTGCGCAATTACGAAATGAACTTGAAAAAACAGTCGCAGAATTTAGAGCCGCTTATGCAGCAAAACAAATTGACCACGAAGGTTACATTTCGTTTTTGAAGAATTATGGCGATTACCTAATTATTGAAAAACCAACTACAGCTGACAATTTCGGCTTTATGTTTGAATACCAGTTCGGATATATGTATTGGAGGTATTTAATGTGGAATTTTACAGGCCGACAAAATGACAATCAAGGAAATTATGACGATTTAGATGGAAATTGGTTGAGCGGAATTAAATTTATTGACGAAGCTCATTTAGGTCCGCAAGAAGAATTACCATCGGATACTTTAAATAATAAAGGCAGAAACGTCTATTATTTCATTCCATTTTTACTGGGAATTATCGGATTATTATACCACGCTAAAAAAGATCAAAAAAGTTTTTATGTGCTTTTAGTTTTGTTTTTATTCACAGGATTGGCATTAAAAGTATACCTCAACGAAAGACCGTTTGAACCTCGTGAAAGAGATTATGCTTTGGTAGGTTCGTTTTACGTTTTTGCCATTTGGATTGGAATTGGCGTATTTGCAATTTATGATTATTTGAAGAATTATTTACAACC
>JBIPNF010000237.1:0-3800 GCA_044373885.1 Flavobacterium sp.
AGATTCACCACCCAAATCGGTTGTAAAAGTATCGTCTAATACTTTGGCTTTTATTTCATTCATAGCATCAATTCCGTCGCTGATACTTTTGCCTGGTGCTAATCCTGCAGAAACGGTTGCCGACATGTACCTGTTGTTATGATACAATTGGGGCGGGTTGCTTTGTTCTTCTATTTGCACCACATTATCCATTTGAATCAATTCACCTTTGTTGTTTTTAACGAACATCGACGTTAAATCTAAAGGTTTTGAGCGGTCTTTTTCTTCAAATTGTCCAATGACTTGATATTGTTTTCCATTTCTCATGAAATACCCAAACCGTTGACCACTCAAGGAAAGTTGCAATGTTTGTGCGATATCCAAAACGGAAATGCCTAAACTTTCAGCTTTCTCACGGTTGATTGAGACGTTGATTTCAGGTTTGTTGAATTTTAAGTTGACATCGGTTGTAGAGAACGTATTGTTTTTTGCAGCTTCATCCATAAATTGAGGGATTTTTTCTCGCAATTTTTCGAAGTTGGGCGCTTGAATAATATATTGAATGGGTAAGCCACCACGTCTGTTCACGGCAATTGTGGGTTGCTCAATTACAGAAGTCTTAATTTCAGGGAATTTCTTAGTTAGCTTTGTTAGTTTTCCAGCAATTTCCTTTTGGGTGCGTTCTCTTTCACTTGGATCAACTAGAGCTATTCTAACACGTCCACTATTTACGGTTGAAGCACCAAAACCTGGCGAAGTGATAATCAAACTCACTTTTTTCTCAGGAATAGAATCGTCGATAACTTTTGAAATTTCTTGCATAAACCGATCGGTATATTCGTAGGAAGCACCTTCGGGAGTTGTCATGCTCATTGAAATGCTATTTCGATCATCATAGGGTGCGGTTTCTTTTTGAATGATATTAAAAAATAAATAAATCATTGCGAAGCATGAGATAAGTATCGGAAAACTAAGCCATTTCTTTTTGATAAAACTACTTAACGCCGAGGCATAATTGCTGTTTAGTTTTTGAAAGTAAGGTTCTGTTCTAATATAGAAATTCGACTTTTTCTGTTTGCCACCTTTCATTAAATAGGCATTCAGCATTGGGGTTAATGTAAGGGAAACGAAAGCTGAAATTAATACCGCAGCACCAATAACGACTCCAAATTCTCGAAACAATCGCCCCACAAATCCTTCAAGAAAAATCACAGGTAAAAACACCGCTGCCAATGTAATTGATATAGAAATTACGGCGAAAAAGATTTCATTAGATCCTTTTATAGCCGCCTCAATTGGTGACATTCCTTCCTCTACTTTTTTGAAAATGTTTTCTGTAACCACAATTCCATCATCAACAACCAATCCTGTTGCCAGAACAATTGCCAACAAAGTCAAAACGTTTATCGAGAATCCAAAAAGCCACATGATAAAAAAAGTTGCAATCAACGAAACTGGAATATCGATCAATGGGCGAAATGCTATTGCCCAATCTCTAAAAAACAAGTAAATGATAAGAACCACAAGTAGCAATGAAATTAATAGGGTTTCAGCTACTTCAACAACCGATTTTTTTACGAAAATAGTGCTGTCGATGGCTATGTTGAGTTTAATGTCTTTGGGTAAATCCTTTTTTAACTGCGCGTATTTTTTATAAAACTCCTTCGAAATATCCAAATAATTCGCTCCCGGAAGCGGTACAATTGCAATTCCAATTAGTGGTAATCCCGACTCGCTAATTTTTGTTTCAATATTCTCTGCTCCCAAAACAGCTGTTCCAATATCACTAAATCGAACAATTTTTTCTCCTTGTGTTCGTATAATAATTGCATTGAATTGTTCTGGAGTGGTAAGACTTCCAACGGTTTTTACAGTTAATTCGGTATTTGCGCCTGTTAATTTTCCTGAAGGCAGTTCTATGTTTTGATTGTTCAAAGCTGTGCGAACCTCTGAAACGGTGCAACCATAAGAAGCTAATTTTATTGGGTCAATCCAAAGGCGCATAGCATATTTTTTCTGCCCCCAAATTTGAACGCCACTAACACCCGGAATGGTTTCTAGGCGTTGAGAAATTACATTTTCGGCGTAATCACTGAGTTCCAATGCACTTCTCGAATCACTTTGAACGGTCATGGAAATAATTGCTTCACCGTTGGCATCAGCCTTTGAAACTACAGGAGGCGCGTCGATGTCTTGTGGCAAACTTCGAATAGTTTGAGACACTTTATCACGTACATCGTTTGCCGCTTCTTCAAGATTTTTGTTTAAATTGAACTCGACCGTAATATTGCTACTTCCTTGAATACTTGAAGACGTTACGTTTCTAATTCCATCAATTGAATTGATTGCTTTTTCAAGCGGCTCCGTGATTTGGGATTCAATAATATCAGAGTTGGCTCCAGTATAATTGGTACGAACAGATATTTGGGCGGGATCTATGGAAGGAAATTCTCTAACGCCAAGAAAACTATAACCAATAATTCCAAACAAGACGATCGCCAAATTAATTACAATCGTAAAGACAGGTCTTTTTATGCTTAGTGTAGATAAACTCATATATTTTGAATTATGAATTATGAGTTATGAATTATGAAATCTGAATCGTTATTTAGATGTAGTTTCCAAAATTTATAACTTATAATTTTATTTTTACTTTAACGGGCGCCTCTTCTTTCAAAGACATTATTCCACTTGTTAAAATGGTATCACCAACTTTAAGACCCGAAAGAATTAAAACGGAAGTAGCGGTTCTAGTGCCTGTTTCAACCATTATTTCATGGGCTTTTCCTGCATTTGAAACAAACACTTTTTTACCATTTTGAACAGGAATAATGGCTTCTGTGGGAATTAAAATAGCATTATTAATTTTATCCAACGGAAAAACAACCTCGGCAAAAGTACCAGGAAATAATTTTCCTTTTTCGTTTTCTGCAACTGCACGTACTTGAAGTGTTCTAGTATTTACAGAGATTTCAGGTTCTAAAGCATAGATTTTTGCAGTGTAATTTTCATCGGAACCTGCAACTTTAAAACTCAATACCGAGTTCATTTGTACTTGGTTGGCGTATTTTTCTGGAATTGAAAAAGTGATTTTTAATTTAGAAGTATTCACCAATTTTGCAACCAAAATACTAGGCGTAATATACGTTCCAGGCGAAATCGAACGCAATCCAATTTTTCCAGCAAAAGGAGCTTTTACAGCAGTTTTAGAAATTTGTGCTCTAATAAGTTCGCTTTGTGCTTGTGCAGATTTAAAATCGGCACGTGCAATTTCATATTCTTCTTGGCTAATAGCTTCTTTTTGCAGCAAAAGTTTCGCCCTTCTTTCATTTTCAGAAGCCAAACTTTCTTTGGTTTTTGCCTGTCCGAGTTGCGCTCTCAATTCAATGTCGTTAACTTTAAATAGTACTTGACCTTTGGCAACAGTGGCGCCTTCTTTGAAATAAATGGCTTCCACAATTCCTGAAACCTCGCTGCGAATCTCTACCTGCTCATTGGCTTCTAAAGAACCTGAAAGCGACAAATTAGTATCAAAAGTTTGTGTTTTAACAAGAATTCCGCTCACATTCGACGGTTTGTCTTTTTCTGATTTATTATTGGAAAGTTCACTTTTTGCTTTGTTTTGCAAAATCCGATAGGTTATAAAAACGCCAAATCCAATTAGTATTAAAGCGTAAAAAAGATGTTTAAGTTTCATAAGTCTATAAAAAATGATAGAATACCGTGCATTATTGAGTAGGCAAATTTAGTATTTAAATTGATTATGCTAAGGAATAACATAATATTTAACAAGTAATTTATGAGTTTTAATCACTAAAAAA
>JBIPNF010000051.1:0-12804 GCA_044373885.1 Flavobacterium sp.
CCTGAGATCATACCTCCTACTTTTGAACCACCTTCTTTTTTAACGTTTGCCATTTTTTTTAATTTTTGATAATTTTAAATAATTTTTTGATTTCTAAAGTTGCTATAAACTTGAGCAGGAGCAAATTTAATTTTTTAGTTCAAATAAAAAAATGTTTTTTACATTAAATTATCATTAATTATGATAATTATATATTATTAAATAAAAATCACTTTTTTAAGAGAAATTACCTCCATTCCACAATTCGAAAACGTTAATATGTGTGTATTTATTATATATTATACTCAAATACAATTTCATTATCCGAAAACGATTGAATTTTATACAAAATTTAATAAATTATAAGACTAAAATTGTGGTTTTTATGCCATTGAGACTGAAAAAATTCAGCATGTACTCTAATTAAATAATTCAACAAATTATTATAAAAGTATATCTTACTATTGGAATGTTAATTCTATCGAATGTTTTCATGACTTTAGCTTGTATGGACATCTTGAATTTAAAGAATAAATACCCTTTAGGAAACGTTAATTGTGATGAATTTTCTACTCTTAATAAGTAACTTTAGGTTTCTAATACCTAATTATGGAAACTCCAAAAAAAATTATTATTGTGGGTGCGGGTTTTGCGGGTTTGCGATTGGCACAAGATTTAGAAAACACCAATTATGATGTTTTATTGATTGACAAAAATAATTACCATCAATTTCAACCTTTACTTTACCAAGTAGCAACCGCAAGATTAGAGCCCGCAAGCATTTCATTTCCAATTAGAAAAGTATTCCAACACTCGAAAAATATTAGAATTAGAATTGCTGAAGTTCTGAATATTGATTCCAAAAACAAAAAAATAAAAACTACCATTGCAGATTTCAAATATGATTATTTAGTTCTTGCTTATGGATGTACAACTAATTATTTTGGAAATACTCAAATTGAAAAATTTTCCTTTTCAATGAAATCGGTTCAAGAAGCTATTCAATTGCGAAACAGAATTCTTCAAACTTTTGAAGATACTTTGGTCGCAAAAACTGAAGATTTACAAGCGTTAATGAATTTTGTTATTGTTGGTGGTGGACCAACAGGAGTTGAACTTGCAGGGGCTTTGGCAGAAATGAAGAAAAATATTTTACCTAAAGATTATCCAGATAAAGACTTTCAAAAATTGACCGTTTATTTAATTGAAGGCTCTTCCAATGTTTTAAAACCGATGCGTTCATATTCTCAAAAAAAAGCGCTCGCCTATTTATTAGAATTAGATGTTGTAGTAAAAACAAATACTGTAGTTACTAATTACGATGGTTTTTCAATAGGTTTAAATAATGGTGAAACAATTGCCTCCAAAAATGTAATTTGGGCCGCAGGCATCACTGGGAAAACTTTAGATGGAATTCCGAAAAAAGCCATAACTCGAGGCAATAGAATTATCGTAGATCGGAAATGTGAAATTTCAACCCTAAAAGATATCTTTGCCATTGGCGACATTGCTTTTATGGAAACTCCAAAATATCCGAACGGACATCCTCAAGTGGCTAGTGTAGCTATTGAACACTCTAAATTATTAGCTCATAATTTAAAATTAATTTCAGAAAAAAAACCTTTAATTGATTTTGAATACCACGACAAAGGAGCTATGGCGACAATTGGAAAACGAAAAGCCGTAGTTGATTTGCCTAAATTTAGTTTCCAAGGAAGACTTGCTTGGTTTGTTTGGATGCTTGTTCACTTGGTGATGATATTGAATTTAAAAAACAAACTTTCCATCTTCATAAACTGGATTTTCAGTTACTTTAATAATGATAGCACTTTACGTGTTTTGATTAAGCCCTTATCCGAAAAAAAAAGAGAATAATTCGGCAACCTATTTTAAAAGTTCTAAGATTTTGAGTTCAACTTCTTCGCTGTCCCATTTGTCTTCAATGTTTTCTATTTTCAGAATTTCTTCCATAATTGCATTTTGAAAATCGCCAATGGCTAAAGCTTCAGAATAAGGACGGTGGCTGAAAGTAACTCTGTCGTATAACGGCAACCATTTTTCGGGATATTTCTCAGCAAAACGCTTTTCTATTTTTTTCTGTAATAAAAAATTTTCATCGGCAGTTTTAGAACTCATTTCCATGAAATTACGATACGATAATTCAGCAATAGCGTCTGCATTAGGCTTTCGAGATTTTTCATATTCAGAAAAAATGGTTTTCCAATCGTCGCCATATTGATTCATCAACTCATGTAAAACCGAAATATCTTCAAAACCTGCATTCATTCCTTGACCATAAAATGGAACAATCGCGTGACAGGCATCGCCTATTAAAGCAACTTTGTCTTCATACGTCCAAGGGAAACATTTCATTGTAACCAAAGTACTTGTTGGATTTGCGAAGAAATCTTCCGTTAAATTTGGAATTACATCAATAGTATCTGGTAAGTTTTTTTCAAAAAATGCTTCAACCAATTTTCTATCAGTTAAAGAGGCAAAAGAGTTATCTCCCTCAAAAGGCATGAATAAAGTACAGGTAAAACTACCGTCTAAATTGGGCAGAGCGATTAACATATATTCCCCTCGAGGCCAAATATGAAAAGAATTTTTGTCTAATTTATGGCTTCCGTCGGGATTTGCAGGAATATTCAATTCTTTATAACCGGTATTTAAAAATTCTTGCGAATAGTTGAACATACTTTGACGTTGCATTCTGTGTCGAATTCTAGAAAATGCTCCATCGGCTCCAAAAACCGCATCAAACTTCAATTCTTCCCACTCGCCACGTTCTTCCTCTCCAATGTGTAAAGTTGCATTTGTCAAGGTTACATCCCAAATTTTTTGCTCAAAAAAGAATTCTGCACCAGCTTGTTCCGCCAAATCAATCATTTTTCTATTCAGGGCACCCCTTGAAATTGAGTAAATACTTTGTCCTTCTTGACCGTAATTTTGAAAATTAAGTTTGTCCACAAGATGAATGGCACGCTTGTCCATTGGAATGGCGATTTTTCGAACTTCGTCACCAATACCAACGGTATCAAGAGCTTTCCAACCCCGATTTGACATCGCCAAGTTTATTGAGCGACCAGAAAATCGAATTTTTCGAATATCAGGGCTTCTGTCATAAACATGAACGGTATGGCCTGCTTTTTTTAAATAAATTGCCAATAGTGATCCAACTAAACCTGAACCAACAATTGCAATTTTGAGTGACTTTTGCATCAAAAAAAATGTAAATATAAGTAGGCAAATTTAAGTAATTCTCTATACATTCCACTAAATTGAAGGATTTATATATTGAGATTTATGAAATTATTATTTATGATAATTTTAGAAAAAAAATTATCCGATTAAAATTAAAACTACTCTAAATCTTTAAATCGAAAGTATCATTTATATTAATAGTCAAACAAAAAGTATCTTTGTGAAAATATAAGTTTATGAAACACATTACCAGAGACGACATTTCACAGATGGAGAAATTAGAACGGCTAAATATTATTAACTCGTGTACGGGTTATAAATCCGCTAATTTAATTGCTACTTTATCGGAAAACGGGAGTACTAATGTTGCCGTTTTTAGTAGCATAACGCACCTAGGAAGTAATCCAGGAATTTTGGGTTTTATAGTTCGCCCAACTACAGTTCCAAGAGATACCTATTCAAATATTAAAGCAAAAGGATTTTTTACGGTAAACCATATTACGTCAATTATGATTGCTGATGCACATCACACTTCTGCAAATTATGATGTTGGAATTTCTGAATTTGACAAAACAAATCTTGAGGAAGAATATAAAAATGGACTTGAAGTTCCGTTTGTAAAAGGTAGTCCAATTCAGTTGTATTGCAAATATATCAACGAGTATTACATTAAAGAAAATGACACTATTCACGTAATTGCATCGATAGAGCATGTTTATTATAATGAAAATATGGAACACAAAGACGGATGGTTACAACTTGACAAAGGAAATGTTGTTGCAATAAATGGTTTAGACGGATATTGCTTACCTAAATTAGTGGATCGATTTGAATATGCACGTCCAAATATTGAAACTAAATCTTTTAAAATTTAGTTGCGAAACATACAATGAAAACAAAAAGGGACTGCTAAAAAACAGTCCCTTTTTTATTGAAAATATTGATGACAAATTATTCGATAATAATTCTCTTAACTACTTTTTTATCTCCATCTTGAACTGTTACAAGATAAACACCAGATTGAACTTGGTCTAATTGAACGTTTTGAGAAAACAATCCTGTATTACTGTATTTGTTATTCAAAATTGTTCTACCTCTCATATCGTGAACTGAAATTGCAATTTCATTACTTGATGAAGAATTAAACTGAACTGTAAAATTCCCTTTATTTGGATTTGGATACAATACAAAGTTAGACAATGAAGTATCAGCAACACTCATAACTGCTTGTCTCAAAGAGCATATGTTTAAACTCCAACTGTTTATAGCCCCTCCATCTTCATTGTAAGGGTCTAAAACTTTTAATTTCCAAATTCCATTTATTGCTTGTCCATTAAATCCTGAAAAAGCTTGAAGTGGCTTAACCGTTCCAGAAATTGCTGGACTTGTAGCACAGACTATAGTACTTCCAGAATCGTCAAAAGTAGCAGTAATGTTTGATAAAGCAGCATTAGTACAAGGTCTTGCCACCAATTGAATCTCAGTTAATGAAGGACTAATTAACGAAATAGTCATATCATTCACCCAAGTGTGGCTTATGTCAATTGTAACA
This sequence comes from Flavobacterium sp., assembly GCA_044373885.1. Lineage (GTDB taxonomy): Bacteria > Bacteroidota > Bacteroidia > Flavobacteriales > Flavobacteriaceae > Flavobacterium. Next base: position 4,736 of record JBIPNF010000051.1, read on the forward strand.
TTTACATCAGAAACATTATCTGTAGAATTCATAATAATTTCTGAATAAAAAGGAGTTGTGTTAGCAACAGTTGGAATTGTAACTGGAGTATCTGCTGACAAATTTGTCAAACAAACCAATTGACCTGTTGTAAACCTATATCCTACACTATAAGTACCCGAACATGATGGACTTTTAGGAAGAACTCTCCAATAATAATTTGTAGCATCCAATAATCCTGGAGGTGCATAACTATTTGTAGTTACATTTGCAGTTCTAATAATCGTTGAAAAATTGGCATTTGAAGCAATTTGCAAATCATAAGATACTGCTGCAGCATTTACAGGCCAAGTTAAGACTACTGACAATGGATTTATTGTTGTTGCTAAATCGGCAGGACTAGTTAAAGCTTGTGTTCCAAAGTTAGCATTAAATATTTCTAAATAGAAAGCAGCTGTTTTTACAGTAGCACCTGAAGTAGCAGAAACGTTAATTGGAATTAATCCTGCTGTTGTGCTACTAGTTGCAGCAAGGGTCATTGTTACCGTTCCGCTTGCTGTCAATGAGGATGGGGAAAAAGTTGCAGTAACTCCTGCAGGCAAACCAGTCGCAGTGAAAGTCGTTGTTCCTGTAAATCCTGCATAAGCAGTATAAGGAATCGTGAATACTGAGCTACTTCCTTGACACATTTGTTTATTTTGTTCTTCTGCTATACCATTATAGGCAATTGCAAAACTTGAAGTTGGAGCAGTTATAGAAAAATCAGCATTTGAAATATCAAAAAAGATATGTTTGTATCCTTTAACCATTATTCTATTTGAGTTACCTCTATTGTTTGGAACAGTTATATTTGAGCTACCATTATTTGGGACCTTACTTGCTAGTTGAATTGGATAGGTATAACCTCCATCTGTGGAAAGAAATATATCTACAAAAGCAGCATTTACACCATTAGCAGTAGTTCCTGCTACATTCCAAGTCACCGTTTGATTTGAACCTACTACCCAAGAAACAAGAGTATTTGGTGAATTTACTTCGAAAGGGCCCGCACTTGAAGTAACATTAACAGCCATATCAGTATAAGCTGTTTGACCTACTTTAACTGGAGCAACTGAACTATAAGGAGCATTATCTCTTACGGTTAATCTAAAGTTTAAAACCCTAGCAACTGAACTTAAAGCTTCAGATAAAAAACCTGGGGTACCACCAACTTCACTAGTTGTAGTAGAATTTGAAATTACACTTTCTAATTTTGGGAAATACCTTGAAGGTGATGCTGTAGGATTCCATGATAAGAAATTTGGACCAACCGTTTTTGTTTCACTAGCAGTACTATTAGCACCCGTAGACGAACCACCATCATCATTTTGTTCCCAACAGTAGGTAAGTGTATCTGTTGCATTTGCATCAGTTGCAACTCCTGTAAGCACAAATGGCGTACTTATTGGAATAATAAAATTACCTACAGCCTGAACTACTGGAGTAGCATTTGCTGTTAATGGAGTAGTTATAGGGCATGTCTTGGTAGCTAAATTATTTTGAATTTGTTCTATAGAAGTTTCATGATAAATATCTATTGAATGAGCCGCTACATCTGCGTCTGTGATACCTGCATATCCCATAATTGTAATTCCTGAACCTACTTCTTTATTTGTTCCTCTTCCTTCATTTGAATTCGAAAAAGTATGTGTTGCACCCATTTGATGACCCATTTCATGAACTACATAATCAATATCGAAAGTATCTCCTTGGGGTACTCCATTAGAAGGAGAAGTTATTCCTCTCCCTTTTGTCGCACCTGCTCCACCTTCTACGGCATCAACACACACACAACCAATACAACCCGCATTTCCTCCACCTCCAGTTTTTCCAAACATGTGACCAATATCATATGCGGCATTATTAGCAGACAATGAAGTTCCTACACCTGTTAAAGTCGTACTTAGAGCATTTTGTAACTGCGTATTCCAACTGCCAATAGCTGCTGAATAAGGATCTGTAGCAGGCGCATAATAAATTACATTAGTTGTACTTGCTACCAAATTCATGTGAACTGCTAAGTCTTTTTCGTAAACTCCATTACAACGTGTTAAAGTTGCGTTGAATGCAGCTAGAACAAATCCAACTTGACCTGAATTAAAAGCTCCAAAATAATTTGAATATTCTGCGTTACAAGATAGAGCCAATCTTATTGTTTTTAATTGACCAGCACTAGATTGAATTGTGTTATTATTTAAAACTGATTTTGAAGTTAACTGCATGACAGAATTTTCATCTACAGTAGTACAACTCCAACCTAAATTACTTTTATTTCTTTGAGATTTGAAAACTGCATAAATGGTATGATCTTGAGAATAAGCCTCGATAAATTCATTTTCTTTATCGGTCCTAAAAACCATTGTTTGAATTCCTTGTGGAGAAATACTCAACTTTAATGTTGCGTATTTATCTGTAATCCCTTTTCCTGAATACGCTCTGATTTCAGGGAATTTTGCTTGTAATTCAGCATCAAAATTGGAAGCTTCATTTACTTCAAATTGCTCGATTTGACCATCTGCATTAGGCAAAGAAATTATTGTAGCATGTTTCCCATTTTGACTTTCTACCAAAGTAAACAATTCTTGTCTTAAGGAATTAATATTTAAATCGTATAATTTAAATTGTTTTGGGAAATTATCTCTTGCAACCGCCTTGTCAGTTATAATCTTATCTGAATTCTGGTTGTGTGCAGTCCAATAGGTTTTATTTTGAGAATGCACATTAAAGAAAAAGAGCATTGCTGCGAAAATTAATAGTAATTGTTTATTCATTGTTTGGGGTTTTAGTTTTAGCTTAAAAATTCGTCCAAATATATAAAAAAAGAAAGGATAATAAAACAATATCAATTATTTAACATTCAAATTTGGAATATTTAATTATTAATTTAGATATTAATAATCTTAGAGAAAATATTCTTTAAGATTATTATTATTTTTAAATATTTTCAAAGTAGAAAGTATAAATTTGCAAAAATTAAACTTGCATTCTTGAAAATTTATCATTCTATAAACGATTTCAAATCAACAAAGAAAACCATACTTACACTGGGTACTTTTGACGGCGTTCATGTTGGTCACCAAAAAATAATCCAGAAATTGATTCAAAATGCTTCTGATTACAATTGCGAAAGTTTAATCTTAACTTTTTTCCCACATCCCAGAATGGTTTTGCAAGAAGGTTCTGATATAAAACTTCTAAATACCATTACCGAAAAAACTGTTTTACTTGAAAAAATGGGATTAGACAATTTGATAATCCATCCTTTTGACAAAGAATTTTCAAGATTAACTGCCGAAGAATTTGTAAAAACAATTTTGGTTGATTCTTTGAATATTCAAAAGATTATTATTGGCTACGACCATCGTTTTGGAAGAAACCGATCTGCCAATATTGACGATTTAATTCTTTACGGCAAACAATATGATTTTGAAGTGGAACAAATTTCTGCTCAAGAAATTGATGCTGTTTCGATTAGTTCTACCAAAATTAGAAATGCAATTCTAGATGGAAATATGGCTTTAGCCAATGAATACTTAGGTTATAACTACGTTATAAACGGAACGGTAATAAAAGGAAAGCAATTGGGTAAAACGATAGGTTTTCCAACAGCAAATCTCAAAATAGAGGAAAATTACAAACTTATTCCGAAAAATGGCGTTTATATTGTAAAAAGCAACATCAATAAGAAAACAGTTTTCGGAGTAATGAATATTGGAACAAATCCAACTGTAAAAGGCGAAAATTTATCAATTGAAGTTCACTTTATTGATTTTGATGCCGATTTATACACCTCAAAAATAGAAATTTCTGTTTTGGATAGAATTCGTGACGAGCAAAAATTTGACTCCATCAAATTGTTAAAATTACAAATTCAAAAAGATAAAGAAACTGCCATTTCTTTCATCGAAAAAACTACAAAACCTTTATAAAATACTTTAATTTACCATTTTATAATTGCACTTGCCCAAGTAAATCCACTTCCAAAAGCAGCCAAAACAACCGTATCTCCTGATTTAATTTTGCCTTGTTCCCAAGCTTCAGTTAAAGCAATTGGAATTGACGCCGCAGTTGTGTTTCCGTATTTCTGTATGTTATTGAAAACTTGATCGTCTGTTAAACCAAATTTCTTTTGGATGAATTGTGCTATTCTCAAATTAGCCTGATGTGGAATCAACATATCAATATCCGAAACGTTTAAATTATTGGCTTGCAACGCTTCATTAATAACTTCGCTGAAGCGCACGACAGCATTTTTAAATACAAATTGACCGTTCATATATGGAAAATAGCTTTCGTCATTTGGATCATTATCAGCGATAATATCGGTAATCCATCGCCCTCCCATTCCTGGAGCCTTGACCACTAATTCTTCCGCATGTTGTCCTTCAGAATGCAAATGAGTGGATAAAATTCCTTTAGTTAAATCTTCTTCCCGACTCAAAACAGCCGCTCCTGCACCATCACCAAAAATCACAGAAACCCCACGACCACGGGTAGTCATGTCCAATCCTGTAGATTGAACCTCAGAGCCTATTACCAAAATGTTATTATACATTCCCGTTTTTATATATTGATCGGCAACAGACAAAGCATATACAAAACCCGAACATTGGTTTCTAACATCCAACGCACCTACAGTTCTCAATCCTAAATCTCTTTGCACTAAAACTCCTGGTCCTGGAAAATAATAATCGGGACTTAAAGTAGCAAAGACAACAAAGTCTATTTCATCATTAGAAAGACCTGAGCGTTCAATAGCTATTTTAGCAGCTTTCACACCCATAGAAGTTGTTGTATCTTGTCCATTGATAATGTGACGACGTTCTTGAATACCAGTTCTTTCTTGAATCCACTCATCATTGGTATCGATAATTTTTGACAAATCATCGTTGGTCACTACATTTTCAGGAACATAAAAACCCAATCCTGTTATTTTTGAATGATACATAGTCGCTGGAATTAATTGTTGTAAATTGTATGCTAAAGTAAGGATAGTTTTTATAAATCTAGGAAACAACCCTTGAATAATTTTATCTAAAGACCCAAGGAAACCTCAACGTTAATTTCCAATTCCGAAATATGGTCAAAGAAAATTACGTTTCTATTGGCAACAGCCTTAATTAAATAGTGGCTTCCTTTAAAATAAGATTGTTTTACCACAACTTTTAATGCGCCATTATTGGTAATTTTTAATTGGTGTGGGTACAATAAAAGTATTTCGTCTTCGCCTTCAATTTCGGAGAATTGTGACTTTTTTAATTCATTAACTTCCCCAAAAAGAGAGGCGATGTATTTATTTGAGGGATTTTTATATAATGCTAAAGAATTGGCTTTGGCGATTACTTCTCCGTCTTGCAAAACAATCGTTTCCTCAGCAAATGAAAGGGAATCGGTACTGTCATGAGTGGCAACAATGCAGGTAATTCCTCTAGATTTTAAATAGCCGAACAAATTCCTGCGTAATGCATTTTTTCTAAAATTATCAATTTGGCTAAACGGTTCATCTAACAATAAAACTTCCGGTTCCAATGCCAAAACCCTTGCCAAAGCAACTCTTTGTTGTTGTCCACCACTAAGATATTTTGCTTTTACATTTGCAAAATCCGCCATTTCAACAATGTCTAATAATTCTTGAATGCGTTGTTGTTTTTTCTCAATATTAACGTTCGAAAGGTATTTTCCTACATTTTCGGCAACCGTAATATAAGGCATCAAATCAAAATCCTGAGAAAGATATTTCATGAATGACATTCCAGGAACCAAGTTAAATTTTGTTCCTAAAACTTCCGTTTCATTCCAAAAAATTTGCCCTTCATTTAAATCATACAATCCATAAATCAATTTTAACAGCGTACTTTTTCCGCAACCACTTTCGCCAATAATAGCAATGTTTTGACCTTTTTGGATTGTAAAATTAATTTGTTTTATGACTTTTTTACTGTCATAACTAAAAGAAATATTTTGTACTTGAAGCATAAATTAAATTAGAGGTAATACTCGGAAATTAGTTGTGCAAAGATAGTTTAAAGTATAAAAAGTGGATCTTATTTTTAAAATAAAACCAATTAATTATTGCTAGTAATAGGCATTTCAGGAACCCAAAAATGTTTCTCGAAATCAATAATTTGATTTTCAATCACCTCGACTCCTTCGCTTTCAAGTAATTGTTGCATGAGATTAGTTCCATCAAAATGGTGTTTTCCTGTTAGCAAACCTTTTCTATTTACAACGCGATGTGCGGGGACATCTTCCATATTATGTGAGGCATTCATAGCCCAACCTACCATTCTTGCGGAACGAGCTGCCCCAAGAACTTTGGCAATAGCACCATAAGAAGTGACTTTCCCGTAAGGAATTTGTCGAGCGATAACATAAACGCGTTCAAAAAAATTATCGTTTTTATCGGTCATCCTAAATCCAATAGCTTTTTAAGAGTTTCAAAAAAGTAATTATAGAAACCAAACCTGTTATAGAACCGATGATATAATTCCCTTTATCTATAAGGAAAGAAGTCTTATTTTCTTGCTTTTTGAAGAAAAGAATATAAAGGTAAAAAACTGAAAAAGAACCCAAAACCACCCCTAAAACAAAGGAATAAATAAAAAAGGAATTGAAGAAAAAATAACCATAACTAGACATGGTAACACTTACAAAAACATAATACGGTATGGGAAATAAATTCAATGCCGAAAGCAACATTCCAAGAAAAAACCGGCTTGCTTTACTGTGCATTTTAATCTCTTGCTTCACTTTAATGGGCTTTCGCGCTGACCAAAAAAAGTAAACAGAAAGACCTAAAAAAAGAAGCACCCCAATTTCTTGTAAAATATTGATAATATCTTGCCGACTAAAAATGAATTTTGCAAACAATATGGCGATGTAAGTTTGAAATAAAACAATAATGGTTGCTCCAGTTGCGAAAGAAATTGCTTCACTTCTACCGTCAACTGCGCTCACTTTTGCAGCCGTCATATTGATCAAACCTGGGGGCATAATTCCAATTGACGCAATTGCAAAACCTAATAATAAAGGCATTATGAATTCCAAATTCTATTTAATTTTAAAACGAATATACGTAATTGCTTTGTTTATTTCCAAATATTGTTTTTCATAAAATGTCTGAAAACCAGTTACTTCCTCTGGACTTCCTTCGTTTACATATACATTATGGTTGGCATATAAAACCTCGTGTCCTTCACCGTGAAGCAATCCTAAAGTGTACCCGTGCATAAATTCGCTGTCGGTTTTTAGGTTCATAATTCCTTCTGGTTTGAGGATTTTTTTATACAATTTCAGAAATTCCGAATTGGTCATTCTGTGTTTGGTACGTTTGTATTTTATCTGTGGATCTGGAAAAGTAATCCAAATTTCATCGACTTCATTTTCATTGAAAATATGATTTACCAATTCGATTTGGGTTCTAATAAAAGCAACATTATGCAAGCCAGTTTCTACAGCAGTTTTTGCACCACGCCAAAAACGAGCTCCTTTTAAATCAATTCCGATAAAATTTTTATTTGGATATTTCTCGGCAAGGCCAACAGAATATTCGCCTTTTCCACAACCTAATTCTAATACAATTGGATTTTCATTTTTGAAAAAATCGGCGTTCCATTTTCCTTTTAATGGAAATAAATCGCCAACAACTTCTTCTCTTGTCGGTTGAAAAACATTATTGAATGTATCGTTTTCTTTGAACCTTTTTAATTTATTTTTACTTCCCACGGTGTGTTTTATATTTTGGCAAAATTAAGGAAATATAAATGATAAATATAGTTTTTTAAGAATCCAATTTAATGTGCTTTTGAAGTGTAAAAGAAAATTGCGATCCCTTTCCTAAATTACTTTCTACGAATATTTTTTCGTTATGCGCTTCAATAATGTGCTACAGCCCAAAGATGTGAAAAAATTAGAAATGTGTCCTAACCATTAATTGTTATTTTGTTTTCGGCAGTAAATGATAGGTCAATAATAATTATGCCGATTAGAAGAGTGACAATTTTTATGTTTTCATATTTTTATTATACAAGCTTATTAAATCTTAAAAGTTG
>JBIPNF010000238.1:0-3726 GCA_044373885.1 Flavobacterium sp.
CTTCAAAGAAATAATTGGCAAACCCAAACTTATTATCAATTTTAGTATTTTGGTTGAAACCTTCTGTACTGTATATTAATCCTGCCTTAGAGGTATCTCCAAATCCATAAAAACTTGGATTCATTGAACCCATAACTTTGTTTTGGTTTTTATAGATGTAATCCTGTCCAAAAATGGATGCCGAAATAAGAAACATCAAAAGGATATAGCTGCTGTTATTTTTCATAATCTTTTATTTTACTAGTAGGAATCTGCCTTCTTTCTCTATTTTTTTATCATTAATGGTGGTCGCCATAATATAATATCTATAATCATTGTTCATTGGTTCGGTTTTTCCTTTTTCAATTCCATTCCATCCCCAATCTTCTGAGAGTGAAGAAACTTCAGAGAAAACTTCATAAACAACATTGCCCCAATCATCATAAATATACATTGTAACATCTTTTAAACCTATTAATGATGGACGGAACATATCATTTATTCCATCTCCATTAGGTGTGAAAATTGTTGGCAACATCATCGTTGCTCCACTACCAATAATTATAGTTTTCGTTATTTTTCTAGAGCAACCAAAATGATTGAATACCGTTAAAGTAACCTGGTAAATTCCATTAGTCGTATACGTATGAAAAACTGTTTCAAAATTCTCACCATCTGCATTTGGCAATAAATCATCCGGGTTATAGAAAACTTTAAATGGAGTATTATCACCAAAATCCCAAACTACAAAAGCATACTCTGCAGGAATACTAGCCATGTTTACAAGATTTGTAAACTGAACACTTCCATTGACAGAATAGTATCCATAATTACTAAAATCATTTGAAGTAAATTCAAAATCCGGTGTTATTATAGCAGTAGAAACCGTGGTTGTTACCCAACAATCTTGTCCGTTTTTAACCTTGATAATACCTGTTGGAACAGTTGGGTTATCAATCGACAATTCATAAATTGAATTACCCAAAGAGGTTGCAGGAACCAATACGCTATTATAAAAGAACGATAAATTAGTATCTAGGCTATTGACTTTAATTCTGATTTTTCCTGGAGTATTTTGACAAAGTGTGGCATCCATTGTAATCGATTCGAAAGACAACGAACTGTAATCGTAAATTGTAAATAAATAAGGAGCTGTTGTACAGTTTCTACTATCTTTTACTGTCAAATAATAGATACCAGCTCTCAAATTACAAATATTAAAATAATTGTTGTTTGCAGGGGTTATTGTCACCAAGGTTTGAGACGATGGGTCTAAATATTGTAATGTAAATAAAGTATAAATACCACTTCCACCAGTAATGTTTAGATTAGCACATCCTAAAACTCCATTACAATTTACATTTGTTGAAGATTGCAACGAAATAGCAATTGGTTGTGCAGGTAAAACAGTGTAAGTCATTGTTGGAATTGGACATCCAATTGCATCGGTTCCTGTAAGCACATATTGTCCTGCTTGAAGCCCCGTAATTGTTGTTTGATTTTGTTGGAATCCATTTGGCCCCGACCAATGAACGGCATATAATCCGTTGAAAGCAACCCCTCCAATAATAGTTACCGCAATTGCTCCATCATTTGAACTGCTACAAGAAATATTGGTAACCACTTCATTGGTAATAAACATTGGTGTTGAAACTCTTATCACACCTGCTTTTACTACCGAACAAGGCAATGAGGTAATTGTATAATTAAATATTCCCGATTGAGTTGAAGTTCCAGAAATTATTAACTGTCCTGTAGTTGGAGAAAATACTGCTGTAACCCCAATTGGCAATCCATTAACAACCACATTTGTAGCTCCAATTACTGTATACGTAATTGGTGATATTGGCGAATTGAAATTGGTTTGACAAAGTGTTTGATTGTCAGTTCCAACTGCAGAGGTTAAGGTAATACCTACGGCAGAATTAACATTTGAAATGGTAATAAATACTGTTTTTGGACATCCAGTGGTAGTGATTGGAAAATTAAATATTCCATTTACTAGTGGATTTCCTTGAATAGAATAAATTCCTGTTAATGGGTCTAATGTTAAAGTTAATCCCGCTGGTAGCGTTGGTATAACAATACCCGTTGCCCCACCTCCTATTGTAAATCGTATTGGGATAATTGCAGAACTTTGACATACTGCTTGGTTAATTGGACCTGAACCAGTAATTAAAGTGATTGTTGCTTCTGGACGAATGTCAAATGTAACACTATAGGTCGCTTGTGGTCCACAAGTTCCTTGCGTTGTTATGGTATAATTCTGAGCCAAACTTGTAGCAGATGTTGGGGTTCCTGAAATTGTTACAATTCCATTGATCAAACTATATGATATTCCTGCTGGAAATGCTGGAGTAATAGTTATAGCATTGACTCCCGAAGAAACTATAAAGTTTATAGGATCTATTGATGTGTATTGACATGCAACTTGATTCGTATTTCCAGATACATACGAAATAGATTGAACAGGACTCACATTAATTACTCCTGAAAGTAAATTTCCGCATCCTGTAGAAGAAGAAATAGTGTATGGAAATAATCCGCTTTGTGTTGGTGTTCCGGATAAAATTCCTGTTACAGCATTAAAAGTTACTCCGGTCGGCAATGCACCTGAAAGAAGCATGGTTGCTGTTGCAGGTAAAATGCTATATTGTATTGGTGTTACAAAAGAAGTTCCCGAACAAACCGTTGGCGATGGGTTACCAGAAACTAAAGCAACTGTCGCGCTACTATTAATTGTAATTGTTCCAGTGGCGGTTGATTGCCCACACAATCCAAAAGATTGAACAGTATACGTAAAAGTACCTATTGTGTTTGAAGTTCCAGAAATGGTTACCGTGTTAGAAACTATAGACCATGTAATTCCTGCCGGAGTATTTGGTGAAAAAGTAACTATTCCACCTGTAGCCCCTCCGCCAAGACTGTAAACAATTGACTGAAGAGGAATAGTAGCACATAGAGTTTGGTTAACCGTTGCTGGTGTCAATACCGTAATGCTATCATTAGAATTCACAGTTATTGTTCCTCCATAGGTAGAATTACATCCATTTATTGAACCTGACGTATTAACAAGATAATTGAAAATTCCTGGTGTCAATGGAGTTCCAGAAATAGTTAGAGTTTGAGTTGAAATACTGTAAACTCCATTCAGTCCAGCTGGCAAATTGGTAACATATGCATTTGTAGAAGCTCCTCCAATTGAAAATACGATTGGTGTAATTGGGGTTCCTTGACAAATTGTTTGTGAAACTATAACTTGATTAGTTGGAATAATTGATCCTGCTTGCTGCACCTCTACAAATGCTGAATTTGATAATGTATTTGTAAACGAACTACATAAAGCAGCACTAGAATCTTGGACACTTAGCAAAATTAACGTGTAATTTCCTGCAACTGTAGTTGGTAAAGCAACAGAAGCACTATTACTTGTAGCTGACGAAGAAACCGTTAGGGTTGGCGGACCATTAATTTGATAACTAAACGTGTATGGCGCTGTGCCATTTGAACCCGTAAAAGTAATTATTGGCTGTGTACCATTTTGACAAACTATAAAACTATTTTGTCCTGAAATTGTTGCTATTGGACTTGGATTTACTGTTATAGTAAATACCTTCGGTGTACCTGTACAACTTACTCCCAAATTAGTAAATGTAGGAGTTACTGTTATTGTTGCCACTTCTGGAACTGTTCCGGTATTAATAGCAGTAAACGATGGAATGCTATTGCCTGAACCAACGGATACTA
>JBIPNF010000239.1:0-3705 GCA_044373885.1 Flavobacterium sp.
TCCATAATTTTTACTAATCAGATAACTGTGCAATACAGTAATCAATTTCACGAATTAATGAATTTATTTTTAGCTTTGTATCTCTTTTATTTTCATCACTGCCAAGCAACGAATTTGCCATTTTAAGTGAATTATATTGTGTTTTTAGCACTTCAATCGCATCAGATTGTTTTTTTATAATTATCGCAGATTCACTCAGTTCTCCTTTTAAAATATGGTTGTTTCTCTCTAAAGTATCCATTTTACTAAAGAGTTTTCCTATTCTACCTTCAAGAGTATTAACTATTTCTGCAATTTCACTCATTATGAAACTAAATCATTACTTAATTTACAAAGTTAGTATTCCTATTTAATTAAAATGCTTTTTTCTAAAAAATTTTATAACAAACAGAATAATAGTTTATAATATTTTGAAATTAAGTTGATTATGCCTACATTTTATTTTAGAGTTTCATTTTTTTTTGTTTAAATTAGCAAAAACCTTTCAAATGAAAATTACTTTATTTTTAGTATTACTATGCGCCTCTGTTTTTTCTCAAAATCAATATCCAAAAGATTATTTCGGTGTTCCTTTAGATATTCCAACGCAACTTTCTGGAAATTTTGGAGAATTAAGACCCAATCACTTTCATGCAGGATTTGATTATAAAACACAAAAAAAAGAAGGTTTGAACGTTTTCGCTTCCGCTGATGGCTACGTTTCAAGAATTAAAATCTCCACTTTTGGTTACGGAAAAGCAATCTATATTACCCATCCAAATGGCTATACAACCGTTTACGGGCATCTAAAATCTTTAAATTCTACAATTGAATCCTATTTAAAAACCAATCAATACAAAGAAAAATCATATGAAATTGACTTGTATTTAAAGCCCAATCAATTGCTTATAAAAAAAGGTGAAATAATTGGTTTGTCAGGAAATACAGGTGGTTCAGATGGCCCTCATTTGCATTTTGAAATCCGGGATTCGCAAACGGAAAAAATTATAAACCCACTTTTTTTTGGCTTTGATGCTGTAATAAAAGATACGCAAAAACCCGTAATTACTAATGTCTTGGTTTATCCTATAGATGAAAATACAGTTATTAATAAATCTAAAAATCCATTTATGGTCAATTTGACTTTGCAAAAAGACGGAAGCTATTATTGTGATAAAATTCTTGCGAATGGAAAAATTGGTTTTGGAATCAATGCCTATGATTTATCAGATTTGTCTTGGGATAGAAACGGTATTTATAAAGCAGAAACTTTTTTGAATGGAAAATCTATTTTTGGGTATCAATTTGACACGTATTCCTTTGATGAAATGCGCTATGTGAATGCTTTAATTGATTATCCAAGATATAAAAATATTGGGCAACGGGTTCAAAAATTATTTATGAAAACACCATTCCCATTAAGTATTATTACTCCTCATAAAGAAAATGGAATTATAAACGTTACAAAAAACATCAATCAGAATTTTAGAATTGAGGTTTCAGATTTTAATAACAACAAAACGACAATCACAATTCCAATTGAGAATTCTTTGGAACCCGCATTTGATACTCTTAAAATTAAAAAGACCAAGTATTTCATTAAAATGAACAAAGAATATAATTTTGAAAAAGTAAATTGGACTTTTTATATACCTAAAAACACTTTTTATGATGATTTTTATTTAAATTTTGAAGAAAAAACTAATGCCTTATTATTAGAAAATGAAAGTATTCCGGTTCATTCCAATTTTGTGATTTCTGTAATTGATTCTATTTCATCTCAAAAAGACAAGGAAAAAATGTTTATCGGTTCTATTCAAGATAATAAAACCTATTACAATTATACCAAATTAAAAGAAAATACGTTTACAACGTATACAAAAAATTGGGGCAAATTTGTTTTGGTATCAGACACAATAGCTCCAACTGTTAAAAGTATTAAAAACATTGAAGGTAAGTGGGTTAGCGATAAAAAAACACTTGAATTTACTATAAATGATGAGTTATCAGGTATTAAATCCTATGATGGTTATATAAATGGCAATTGGATTTTATTGGAGTACGATTATAAAACCAAAAAAATGTTTCACAATTTTGATGACGGAATTGTGTCTGAAGGCAAAAATGATTTAAAAGTTGTTGTTACTGATAATGTAGGAAATTCTACTATCTTTGAAACGCAATTTTTTAGAAGTCAAATTAAAAAATAAATACTCTTGAAAATCAAAAAGTTACTAATTACCTTATTGTTTTTATTTATAGGAAGCATTGTTATTGCTCAAAATGCAAGGGTAAAAGGGATTATATTAGACGAAAATAACAATCCTGTTGAAAACGTAAATATAGCCTATCAAACTAAATCGACAGTGACTAATTCCAATGGTTTTTATTCATTGACAGTTCCTGCAAATAAGAAAATAACACTTGTTTTTACTCACGTTTCTTTAAAGAAAACCACGGCTATTCTGGAATTAAAACCCAATGAAGATTTTGAGTTTAATGTTACGATGAATGAAAAAGCGGAACAAATGGGTGAGGTAATTATCACCGCAAATAACAGAAAACGAGTTCAAGGAATTACCACAATTGAGCCCGAAGTTATTAGAAGAATTCCAGGTGCGAATGCTGGAATCGAGAATATTTTGAAAACATTGCCAGGTGTTTATTCCAATAACGAATTGAGTACGCAATATGCAGTTCGTGGCGGAAATTATGACGAAAATTTAGTTTATGTAAATGAAGTTGAAGTCTATCGTCCGTTCTTGGTTCGTTCGGGTCAACAAGAAGGTTTGAGTTTCACCAACACCGATTTGGTTCAGAATGTTGATTTCTCGGCAGGTGGATTTCAAGCTAAATATGGGGACAAATTATCATCAGTTTTAGACATTACGTACCGTCGTCCTACAAAATTTGGAGTTGCTGCTGAAGCGAGTCTTTTAGGCGGAAGTTTGGCAATTGATGCGGTTTCTAAAAATCAAAAATGGTCAGCAATAACTGGTGTTCGCTATAGAAATAATAGTCTTTTGGTAAACAGCCAACAAACAGAAACTAATTTCAAACCTACTTTTGCCGATGTTCAAACGAATGTAATTTATAACGCTTCAACCAAATGGCAATGGAGTTTTTTGGGTAATATTTCTCAAAACAAATACAACTATCAACCTATTTCAAGACAAACTAATTTTGGAACTATTGATGAGCCAATTGCCTTACAAGTATATTATGAAGGGCAAGAAAAAGACAGATACGATACCTATTTTGGCGCATTCAAAACCACTTTCAAAGCAAGTGATACTTTCACTTTGAAATTTATTGGTTCGGCATATCATACATTGGAACAAGAATATTTTGATATTTATGCAGGTTATTATTTGGGGGAAGTGGACAGTAATATCGGATCTGAAACTTTTGGTGGGGTAACTTTTAGTCGTGCCATTGGAACACAATTAAATCACGCTCGAAATGATTTGGACGCATTAATAGTAAATGCAGAAGTAAAAGGATTTCACGAAGTCAAAAAAAACCAGATAGAATGGGGCTTCAAATACACACGTGAAGATATTCGGGATAGAGTAGTGGAATGGGAAGTTATCGATTCGGCAGGATTTTCTATAAATCCACCCAATTTGAATTTGCCTACGAATCAACAGCCCTATCATCCATATATTGGACCATTAGTTCCATATCAGAATGTGAGAGCATTAAATTTTGCGACAATAGATAAGT
>JBIPNF010000052.1:0-12546 GCA_044373885.1 Flavobacterium sp.
CATTAATGTAAGTATTGGTATCTAAAACTTCTTGAATAGAATTATTTACAGTTTCTTTAATAGCTTCATATTGCCCTTTCAGGTCAACCATTTGGATTTTTTTCATCAATAAAATAGGTTATAATGTTGATACGTTTGAGAACAAAAGTTGCTCAAAAAAGCAAATTTTCTTGAAACGAAATACAAAAATAGTTATTTAATGAGTTATAGCAATGAAAATTCTATAAAGTGATGTATTTTAGCCCCACAAATTACAATCTATGTTGTTTATCTATAATTTAATAGTGATTTTTGCAGATTTTATTTTGAAAATCGCAGCACTTTTCAATCCAAAAATAAAGCTATTTGTTGATGGACGAAAGTCCGTTTACAAAGTATTATCCAATAAAATCAAGGCTTACGACAAGACGATTTGGTTTCACGCCGCTTCTTTGGGTGAATATGAACAAGGTTTACCCGTTATGGAACGGATGAAAAGTAGGTTTCCAAACCATCTTATTGTGCTGACATTTTTTTCGCCTTCCGGTTATGAAGTTCGTAAAAACAACACGATTGCAGATGTGACGGTTTATTTGCCGTTGGACACGAAATCCAATGTGGAAAAATTTATGGAAATTGTCCGACCGGATATGGCTTTTTTCATAAAATATGAATATTGGCCAAATTATTTGAATGCGTTAAAAAATCAAGAAACACCAACCTATTTAATTTCAGGAATTTTTAGAGAAGACCAATTATTTTTCAAATGGTATGGCGGTTTTTACAGAAATGCTCTGAATGCTTTTGACCATTTTTTTGTGCAAAATTCAAAATCAAAAGACCTTTTACTGAAACTTGGAAAATCGAATGTAACTGTTTCTGGCGACACTCGTTTTGATAGAGTTGCCTCGATTTTAAACCGAGATAATTCATTAGAATTTATCGAGGAATTCAAGAATAATTCATTGACAATTGTTGTTGGAAGTTCGTGGCCAAAAGACGAATCGTTGCTGGTTTCGTATATAAATTCTGCTGAAAATGTCAAGTTTATTATTGCACCACATAATATCAAAACAGAGCAAATTCAAGCCTTGAAAAACAGTATTTCTAAAAAAACAATCTTGTTTTCTGAAGTTGATTTTACGAGTTCAAATCCTATAAATTTAGCTAATTTTGATGTTTTTATTATTGACACTATCGGGATTTTGACTAAGATTTACAGTTATGCCGATATCGCTTATGTAGGCGGCGGTTTTGGAAATCCTGGCGTTCATAATTTATTAGAACCTGCAACTTTTGGTGTTCCAATTGTTATTGGACCCAATTATTCGCATTTCCCAGAAGCTACTGCACTAGTAAATATGGAAGGTTGTACTTCGGTTTCAACTCAAGAAGAATTAAACGAAGCTTTTGATAATTTAATTCAAAATCCAGATATTCGTTTTGAAAAAGGTCATATTTGTAGCACTTTTGTAGAAATGAATAAAAATGCAACCGAAATTATAATGAACCATATTGCACCTAAAAAAACAATCTAAATAAATTAAAACTAACAATGAAAAACTTAAAATTACTCCTATTACTATTTGTTGTTCAACTGCATGCGCAACAAGGCGGAATGTGGATTCCCTCTTTATTGCAAGGAATGAACGAAAAAGAGATGAAAAATTTGGGAATGAAAATGACTGCTGCCGATATTTATTCGGTTAATAAATCGAGTTTAAAAGACGCCGTTCCTCATTTTAATGGTGGATGTACCTCAGAAGTAATTTCGCCGAAAGGCTTATTATTAACGAATCACCATTGCGGATTTGATGCCATTCAAAATCATTCGTCTGTAGATCACGATTATCTAACCAATGGTTTTTGGGCATATAAAATGTCTGAAGAATTGCCAAATGAAGACATGGTGGTGACCTTCATCGTGAAAATTGAAGATGTAACTACAAAAGTTTTGGAAGGAACAGCAAATTTAACATCTGAAGTAGAAAAACAAAAGAAAATACAAGACAACATCACTTCTTTGAGTGCCACTTTGCCAAAAGAAAGTTGGCAAGAAAACAAAATCAGAACCTTTTATGAAGGCAATCAATACATGCTATTTGTAACAGAAACATTCAAAGATATTCGATTGGTTGGTGCACCACCATCTGCCATTGGGAAATTTGGTTCTGATACTGATAATTGGGTTTGGCCAAGACATACTGGTGATTTTTCATTGTTTAGAGTCTATGCAGATAAAAATAATCGTCCCGCAAGTTATTCAAAAGACAACGTTCCCTACACGCCAAAACACTTTTTGCCTGTTTCATTGGACGGTGTAAAAGAAGACGATTTCACGTTGGTTTTTGGTTATCCAGGAAAAACAAATGAGTATTTACCCGCTGTTGCGATTGCTCAAATTGTAAACGAATTGAATCCAGCAAAAATCGAAATTCGGGACAGCGCCTTGAAAGTTGCCGATGGATTTATGCGAAAAGACAATGCCATCAAAATTCAATATGCTTCTAAATATGCGAGTATTGCTAATTATTGGAAGAAATGGATTGGAGAAACTCAAGGATTGAAAAAATCGGATGCTGTTGCAATAAAAAGAAAACAAGAAATTGCCTTTCAGGAAAAAGTTGTAAAAGCAGGAAAACAAGTTGAATACGGAAATTTACTTGCAGATTTCGAAAAAAATTACAATGAAATTGCACCTTATGCCTTGGCTAGGGATTATTTTTCTGAAGTAGTTTTAAGAAATATAGAATTGTTGAGCTTAGGTTACAAATTGTACCAATTGGAACAGGTTTACAATTCCAAAGGAGAACAAGCTTTTACCGATAGAAAAAACAATTTAGTTACCGGTTTAGGCGATTTCTATAAAGATTTCAATCCAAATGTAGATAAAAAAGTATTTGAGCAATTGATTAATTTATATGCAACAAAAGCACCTAATGAATATTTGCCTTCTAATTTATCTAATATAAATGCTGCGGATTTAGCAACAGAAATTTACGGACAATCTAAATTAGTTGATTATAATGGGCTTAAAGAATTGCTTTCTGGCGATTCAAAAACGGTTTTAGCCAACTTAAATTCGGATAAAGGGTTTATTTTAATTAAAAATATGGCGGATAAATATCTGAAAGATGTTGCTCCTAAATATGACGAAATCAATTTGAGAATTACCGCTTTGCAACGCACGTATATGAAAGCGCAATTGGAATTAAATAAAGATGCAAGAATTTTCCCTGATGCCAATAGTACTTTGAGAGTTACTTATGGAAAAGTGAAAGGATATGCACCAAAAGATGCTACCTTGTACACACCCGTAACGTATTTAGATGGCGCAATGGAAAAATACATTCCTGGAGATTATGAATTTGATGTTCCTGCAAAATTAATTGACTTGTATAAAAAGAAGGATTACGGTCAATACGGTGAAAACGGAAAAATGCCTGTTTGTTTTATTGGAACCAATCATACAACTGGAGGAAATTCAGGAAGCCCAGCAATTGATGCTTATGGAAACTTAATTGGGTTGAACTTTGATAGAGTTTGGGAAGGAACGATGAGTGATATTTACTACGATCCGAGCATTTGCAGAAATGTTATGGTTGATATTCGCTATGTTTTATTCATTATTGATAAATATGCGGGCGCAAATAACTTGATTAAAGAACTAAAATTAGTACATCCAAAAAAAGTAAAACACTGAAAAAGAGGGCTTTCACGGTAAAACGAATACTGATTATCGTTAAAACAAAGAATTTTTAACTTTTTTTTACGGTTTTAAATTTATGGCACAGTAATTGTTAAATAATTTAACAGTTGCAAAGAATTCTTTTTTTGAAAAAAAATTAAAAAATAATTTTTACCTATTAAAAAATTTATATCTTTGCTCCGAATTAATAATTAACCTTTTATAATTAAGTAAGATGAAAAAAGTACTTTTAAGTTTAGCATTTGTTGCTGTTTTAGCAACTGTTTCTTGTAAAAAAGCTGAAGAAGCTCCAGTAGAAGCTCCAGCTGTTGACACAACTGCTGTTGCTGTTGATACTGCTGCTGCTCCAGTTGCTGACACAACTGCTGTTGCTCCAGCTACTGAAGCTGCTGTTGAAGCTCCAGCTGCAAAATAATTAGAAACTTTCTAAGAATTTTAAAAGCCACGCATTGCGTGGCTTTTTTATTGTTTACTAATTTATGAAGAAACGAAAAACTTCTATTATAATCTAGTTTTAGATTTCTTCGTCCTTAAAAACGAAATCATTAAAAGAAAAATCTAAAATTTCAGATTTTTGAGAATACAATTGAATTTCCTTAATCCCCTTTTGCAGCATTAATTCGGTGTTGTATTTTCTGCTTGTTGCAAAATGAGCTTCTTCCAACATAATTTTAAAATAATACTTTCCTCCAGCGGTTCGCACCTTTACGAAAGTAACTTCTTCTATTGCATTTTTAAAATATTCTATTCCTTCCTCGCATTCAAATTTCAACTCGTAGCGAAAACTGGTGAATATCGCCTTTCCTTTTCTAGAAGTGAAAACAAATTTATAATAATCGTCAAATCTTTTACTGATAACAAAAGCACCCATTTAATTTAATTTTATTATTTAGATTGAAGATTTTAGATTAGGGAAAATTGAATTGAAATTAATTAAAATAAAAAAAGCTCCAAACTAAGTTTGAAGCTTTCTTGTACTCGGGACGGGACTTGAACCCGTACGACCATTACAGTCACTGGATTTTAAGTCCAGCGTGTCTACCAATTTCACCACCCAAGCATTTTGAAATTAAAAAATTTAATTTCTATGGTATAGAGCGAAAAACGGGGCTCGAACCCGCGACCTCGACCTTGGCAAGGTCGCGCTCTACCAACTGAGCTATTTTCGCATTTCAATTTTTAAAAAGAGCCGCTTTACTTGTTCCGTATTGCGGTGGCAAATTTAATACATTTATTCAATTATACAAGTCTTTTTAGTAAAAAATAAGACATAAGTAAGTCGAAAGTATTAATGTCATAAAGTCGAAAGTCTCAAAACAGCAAAAAACTATTTAAAATCAGTCAATTACAATAAAATACCTATTTTAAAATACGACACTTTATTGTAAGTAAGTCGAAAGTTATAATGTCGTAAAGTCAAAAGTCTGGAAGATTCAATTGCAAATCAGTGAAATTAGCCACAAATTCACAGATTTTTTAAATCATTTTTAATCTGTGAATCTGTGGCAAAAAAAATTTAGAGACTTCAGCGAGATTTACTGAAAGCGCAAAGTTTTGAATTATGTTTTGAGAAAACTAATTATTTCTTAGTTAACATTCTTTTAATTTCGTTGAGTTTCATCATTGCTTCTATTGGAGTTAGCGTATTAATATCTAAACTTAATATCTCTTCTTTAATTTCTTCTAATAAAGGATCGTCCAAGTTAAAGAAACTCATTTGCATTTCTTCCTTTTCGGCTTTAATTCCCGCCAAAGCATCACCAGAATGATCTTTTTCAAGTTTCTTTAATAACTTTTGCGCTTTTAAAATCACCGTTTGCGGCATTCCAGCCATTTTAGCAACGTGAATTCCAAAACTATGAGCACTTCCTCCTTTTACTAATTTTCTAATGAAAAGCACCGTATCCTTCAACTCTTTCACAGAAACATTATAATTTTGAATTCGAGGCAACAATTCGCTCATTTCATTTAGTTCATGATAATGCGTCGCAAATAAAGTCTTCGGTTTTGAAGGATGTTCGTGCAAAAATTCTGCTATTGCCCAGGCTATCGAAATTCCATCATATGTACTTGTTCCTCTTCCAATTTCATCCAATAAAATCAAACTTCTATCGGATAAATTATTCAAAATCGAAGCCGTTTCATTCATTTCAACCATAAACGTAGATTCCCCCATCGAAATATTATCGCTTGCTCCTACTCTCGTGAAGATTTTATCAACAACTCCCATTCTCACATTGTCAGCAGGAACAAAACTTCCCATTTGCGCCAACAAAACTATCAAAGCGGTTTGTCGCAAAATAGCCGATTTACCCGACATATTTGGACCCGTAATCATTATTAATTGCTGCGTTTCTCTATCCAAAAAAACATCATTGGCGATATATGGCGTTCCAACAGGCAATTGTTTTTCAATTACAGGATGACGGCCATTTTTTATATCCAATTCGAAAGTTTCATCTAATTCTGGGCAAACATATTTATTTTCAATTGCCAATTGCGCGAAAGAAGTCAAACAATCCAACTGCGCTACCAAATTTGCGTTGAGCTGAACTGGCTTAATATACGTTGTAATCCAAGCAACCAATTGCTCGAATAAATCCATTTCTAATTTGTGAATTTTTTCTTCGGCCCCTAAGATTTTCGTTTCATATTCTTTAAGTTCTTCCGTAATGTATCGCTCAGCATTTACCAATGTTTGCTTGCGAATCCATTCTGCTGGAACTTTATCTTTGTGCGTATTTCGAACTTCAATATAATATCCAAAAACATTATTAAATGAAATTTTCAAGGATGAAATTCCAGTTTTTTCAGATTCTCGTTTTTCAATTCCTTCCAAAAATTCTTTTCCAGAAGTTGAAATTGCGCGTAAATCATCCAATTCTTCACTGATTCCTTTGGCAATTGCGTTTCCTTTTGCAATAGCAACAGGCGCATCTTGATTCAACGTTGTTTTGATTTTTTCACGCAATAATTCGCAACTGTGCAAGGTATCGCCAATAACTTTCACGGCTTCTTGCGGACTTTCTAACGCTAATTTTTTAATTGGAATAATCGCATCCAACGATTCTTTCAAATAAACCACTTCTCGTGGGGAAACTTTTCCAGTTGCAATTTTAGAAATCAACCGCTCCAAATCAGAAATCTGCTTGATTTGATGTTGAATATTCTTTAAAATTGGGTGATTTTCTTTCAAATAAGAAACAACTTCGTGCCGATTTCTAATTTTATGAATGTCTTTCAAAGGCAATGCCAACCAGCGTTTTAGCAACCTTCCACCCATTGGCGAAAGCGTTCTATCGATTACATCTAATAAAGTTACTGCGTTTGGATTGTAACTATGGTACAACTCTAAATTCCGAATTGTAAACCGATCCATCCAAACATAAGCGTCTTCTGCAATGCGCTGAATAGAAGTAATATGTTGTAATTTATTATGTTGCGTTTCCGATAAATAATACAAAATCGCCCCTGACGCAATGATTCCTTCGGGCAATTCTTCAATTCCAAATCCTTTTAAAGAAACCGTTTGAAAATGATTGGTGAGTGTTTCAAAAGCATAATCTTCTTTATAAACCCAATCTTCCAAGTAAAAACTATGGTACTCTTCTCCGAAAGTTGCCGCAAAATGATTTTTATTATTCTTTGGAATCAAAACTTCACTTGGATTGAAATTTTGTAATAATTTGTCAATATAATCTTCCGTTCCCTGAGCCGTTAAAAATTCGCCCGTAGAAACATCCAAAAAAGAAATCCCAATATTTTTCTTACCAAAGTAAATAGACGCCAAGAAATTATTCGATTTCGATTGCAAAACCTCATCATTCATTGAAACTCCTGGAGTAATTAATTCAGTAACGCCTCTTTTGACGATTGTTTTCGTCATTTTTGGGTCTTCCAATTGATCACAAATAGCCACTCGAAGTCCTGCTTTTACCAATTTAGGCAAATACGTATTAATAGAATGATGCGGAAAACCGGCCAAAGCAGTTTCTGTTGAAGATCCAGCACCACGTTTTGTAAGGGTAATCCCGAGTATTTTTGACGCACGAACGGCATCATCACCAAAAGTTTCGTAAAAATCACCAACGCGAAACAACAAACATGCATCAGGATATTTCCTTTTGATTTCGTTGTATTGCTTCATTAGTGGAGTCTCTTTTACTTCTTTTTCGTTAGCTGCCAAAATAGTACTATATTAAATGTAATGTAAATATTAAAAAAGCGAATTTAATTATTTTATACCGAATTTAGAACTTTAGAAAAATAATTTAATTTTAAGAAAATATTATTAATTGATTTGAAATTTTTATTTAGATTTGTTGCAATAATTTAAATGAAAAATTACAATGAAAAAAATATTTTTATTCGCTATGCTAACTGTTTTTGGAGTTACAACTTCTAACGCACAAGAAACAAAAAAAGCAAAAGCACCTGCAGAAGCAAAAGTTGTTGCTCCTAAATTAGAAGGCGCAGGAATAGTTTTTGAAACTGAAACCATAGATTACGGAACTCTTGAGCACAATGCAGAAGGAACACGTAAATTTGTTTTCACAAATAACGGTAACAAACCATTAATAATTACAAATACTCAAGGATCTTGCGGTTGTACTGTTCCAACAACTCCTAAAGAGCCAATCGCTCCAGGAGCAAAAGGTGAAATTGGTGTTCACTACGCAACAGATAGAGTTGGTGCATTTACAAAAACCGTAACTGTAACTTCAAATGCTGAAGGACAACCTACAAAAGTTTTAACAATTAAAGGAACTATTTTGCCAGATCCTACTCCAGCTGCAGCGCCAGCAGTACCAAAAAGCTAAATTTTATTTATAAAATATAAAAAAGCTTCCTTTTTCGGGGAGCTTTTTTTTTGAATTAAAACAATACAACAATGCGAAAGCTAGAAAACAACGAATTAAACAGAAAATCTATTGGAGATTTTAAAGAAGCTACAAAAACACCCTTAATAATAATCCTCGACGACATTCGGAGTTTAAATAACATTGGTTCCGTTTTTAGAACTTCCGATGCATTCTTAATTGAAAAAATATTTCTTTGTGGAATTACAGCAACTCCTCCGAATAAAGAAATTCATAAAACTGCGTTAGGAGCTACCGAAACTGTAACTTGGGAGCATTCAGAAAACATACTTGAAGTAATTGAAAAATTAAAATTGGAAGGCGTAAAAGTTTTTGCAATTGAACAAGTGGAGAGTTCTATATTTTTACAAGATTTTGAAGTTGAAACCAATGTAAAATACGCTTTAGTTTTTGGAAATGAAGTTTTTGGAGTTTCTCAAAATGCGATCGAATTGTGTGATGGAACTATCGAAATTCCTCAATTAGGAACCAAGCACTCCTTGAATATTGCCGTAAGTGCCGGAATTGTAATTTGGGACTTTTTTAAAAAAATGAGGGAACCTATTCCGCTATTTTTTTTCTAATTTCTTCCAAAATATAAATATAATCGCTTTGATTTTTGACGAAATCTCTTTCGGAAACATCAATAATTAAAAAATTGATATTAGTTTGAGATTTGATATAATCCAAATATCCTTTATTGATTTTATCCAAATAATCTGCGGGAATTTCTTGCTCGTAACTTCTGCCTCTACGCTTGATGTTTTGCAATAGGCGCCCTGTATTTTGATACAAATAGACATACAAATCAGGCTTTGGCATTTCTTTATAAATAATATCAAACAACGTTTTATACAAGCGAAATTCATCTTCTTGAAGCGTGACTTTTGCAAAAATTAAAGATTTAAATATATGATAATCCGCAACAATAAAGTCTTTAAACAAATCAAATTGCGCCAAATCATCAGATAATTGTTGGTACCTGTCAGCCAAAAATGACATTTCTAATGGAAAGGCATATCGGTTTTGGTCTTTATAGAATTTTGGCAAAAAAGGATTATCAGCAAAACGTTCAAAAACAGTTTTTGCATTAAAATCTTCCGCAATTTTAGCACCTAAAGTTGTTTTTCCTGCGCCAATATTTCCCTCAATTGCAATGTAATTGTACTGTTGTAAATTGTATTTTTCTAATGGCAATTCTATATTTGAAACAATTTTACAAACGCTTTTATCTTCACATTCGTCAATTAAAACAGGAATAGTTTTCTCGAAAATAGGATGCACAAAATCCAATTGCAAGTCGTTTATTGGTAATAAAACAAACAAACGGTTTTGCATTTGCGGATGCGGAATTTCTAATGTTTCCGTTTGAATAATTTCATTTTCAAAACTAATAATATCAATATCGATGGTTCGCGATTGGTATCCAAGTTGCTCTTTTCGAATTCTACCTAATTTTTTCTCGATTTTAAGAATTCCAGACAATAATTTCATCGGGGATTTATGGGTATGAATTGCAATTGCGCAATTATAAAAGGCATCACTTTCAAAACCCCAAGATGGAGATTCATACAACTTTGAAATTTTGAAAACCGTACCAATTTCCAACTGAATCAATTGAATGCATTCTTCGATATTCTCGAGGCGATTCCCTTGATTACTTCCTAACGATAAGATGGCTTGGTTTTGCAGTTTCATATTAACCGCAAATTAACAAAAGAAATTCAGAATAGCGGTATATTTGCAAAGACTGTTAATAAATATATTGCTATCGAAATTGCACCGAGTGATAAAGCCTTTATTAATAATAGTTTAGTCGAATTAATAAAAAAAGTATATGAAGTTTTTAGGAAATGTTTTGGCAACAATTGTTGGTTTGTTTGTCTTTTTTATGCTGCTGTTTTTTGGAATACTCCTGGTTGGAGCAATTTTTAGTGGCGGTTCCGATGAAGTTCCAGTAGAAAATAATTCGGTAATTGAATTGGATTTATCAGAAATTAAAAATGATTATGCTGGGAAATTCAACTTCAAAGATTTTGATTATTTTGAAGTAAAACACGATGGATTATCAGATGTAATTCGTGCCATAGACGAAGCCAAAACAGACGATAACATCAAAGGAATATCAATTTTGAATGATGAATCCGATTTGGGAATGGCACAATTAAAAGCGCTACGGGACGAATTGGAGGCGTTTAAAAAATCAGGGAAATTTGTTTATGCCTATTCAAATATGTATTCCCAAAAGGAATATTATTTGAATTCTGTAGCCAGTTTGGTCTACATTAACCCACTTGGTGAATTTGATTTTAAAGGACTGTCATCTGAAATATTGTTTTTTAAAGACTTTCAAGAAAAATCAGGTCTAAAAATGGAAGTCATCCGACATGGAAAATACAAAAGTGCGGTGGAGCCCTTTTTAGAAAATGAGATGAGTCCTGCAAACAGAGAACAGGTTTTAGCTTTGCTGAACTCGGTTTGGAATTCGATGGTTGCCGATATTTCAAAAAGTAGAAACGTATCCATTTTACAATTGAATGCAATTGCAAACGGACTTTTGGCACGTACTCCAGAAATGGCAAAAGCACAGAAATTAGTCGATGTAATTGCTTATGAAGATGAATATCACAATGCAATTAGAAAAGCAATAAAAGTTGATTCCGATGAAGATTACAACAAAATTGACATAAAAGATTATGCTGATAATGTTGCAAAAACACCAAAAGAAAATAGTGACAAAGATAAAATTGCGATTATTTACGCTCAAGGCGAAATTGGGAATGGCGAAGGCGATTTGAATATCATTGGCGAAGGCTCGATGCGTCGTTCGTTGCAAGAGGCTCGTAAAAATGAAAACATCAAAGCAATTGTGTTGCGAATTGACAGTCCTGGTGGAAATGCGTTAACGTCGGATTTGATTTGGAGAGAAATTGAATTGACCAAAAAAGTAAAACCTGTGGTGGTTTCTATGGGGAATTATGCGGCTTCTGGCGGTTATTATCTTGCTTGTAATGCCAATAAAATTTTCGCTGAAGCCAATACAATTACAGGATCTATTGGAGTTTTTGGAACTTTACCTAACTTTTCAAAACTGATTGATAAAGTTGGAATTCACGTGGAGCAAGTCAATACGCACGAAAATGCAGCCGATTATAGCGTATTCAAACCATTGGATGAAAAATTCAGAATTGTTACGCAAGAAAGTGTAGAAAGAATTTACAATACGTTTATAAACCGAGTAGCAGCGGGACGAAAAATGACATTTGCACAAGTTGATGCTATTGCACAAGGACGCGTTTGGTCGGGTTCAGAAGCGTTGAAAGTTGGTTTAATTGATGAAATTGGAGGAATGGACGCGGCATTAAAAGAGGCGGCGAAATTGGCTAAGATAAATACGTACAAAACGCAGAATTTTCCTCAATATGAAAAAAGTTTTGATGATTTATTGACCAATCTTGGCTTGCCTTTCTTTAAAACAAAAGAAAATTTCATCAAGGAAGAAGTGGGTGTTGAAAACTATAAAATCATTGAACAAATTAGAAAAATGAATACTAAAAAAGGAACACAAATTTTGATGCCTTTTGAAATTAATATAAAATAGAAGTCTAATAATTGCGTTAATAGAAATAAATAAAACCCATGAAAAAGAAAATTTTAAAAATTACAGGAATCACTATTTTACTAATTGTCGCAACATTATTTGCAATTCCGTATTTTTTTAAAGATCAAATAAATGCAAAAATACTTAAATCTATTAATGAAAATGTAGATGCTAAAGTCAATTTTGCCTCTGCTGATTTGAGTTTGTTCAAGAGTTTTCCACAAGCAAATGTTACTATTGAAAAACTGAGTATTATCAATAAAGCCCCTTTTGAAGGAGATACTTTGGTGTATTTAGGAGAAATAAATTTGAAAATGTCTATCAAAGAATTGTTCAAAGCAAAAGAGGAAACAATGAACATTGAAGCCATTTCCTCAAAAAATGGTTTAATAAATATA
>JBIPNF010000240.1:0-3672 GCA_044373885.1 Flavobacterium sp.
CCATTGAATAATGGCACTTTTTAAAGAAATCATCGGTTGCAAAACAGCACGCATTTCTGAAGTTTTCAGTTCAATCTGAGGGTGAATTACTGTTGCATACAATTCTGATGGACTTTCAATTTTGATAATATCTAGTGGCGTGTTACTGCGAACTAGCGTTATTCCTCCTAAAATGGCAGGTGCAACATTATCAGCATGTTCGCTTCCGCTTGCCAATGCTTCACCTTTCATAGCGAAATGAACCAACTCTTTCCGAGTAAATGGTTTCCCAATTAGTTCATTTATTCCGAAAACAGCTCCTGCCGCACTTGCTGCAGAACTTCCAATTCCGCTTCCGGCTTTTATGTTTTTGTATATTTCAATATCAAAACCAAATTCATATTCAATTGCTTCTAAAAGTGCTAAACCAGCAACTCCAGCCACGTTTTTAGAGGTTTCCATTGGCAAATGAGCACCTACAATTTTAGTGATTCTAATGCCTTTCATGTCTGATTTTCTAATAATCATTTCATCGCCAATTGCTTCTAAACATAATCCTAATACATCAAAACCACAGGATATGTTAGCAATTGTAGCGGGGCAAAATATTTTTATTTCATTCATTTTTATGAGTCTTAAAGTCTAAAGTCTAAAGTTCAAAGTCACCAAAAAAAGAGTAACATTTGTGTTAAATCACTTTACGATAAATCAAACGTTTCCAATTCTAATTACATCAGCAAAAATTCCTGAAGCGGTAACAGCAGCACCAGCACCAGCTCCTTTTATTAATAAAGGTTGGTCAACGTATCGGTCAGTATAAAATTGAACAATGTTGTCTTTTCCTTCTAAATTATAAAACGGACTTTCTTTTGGGATAAACTGCAAACCTACGCTTGCTTTTCCATCTTCAAATTTCGCAACATATTTTAGGCGACTGTCTTTTGCTAATGCCTTTTTATAAATATTGTCAAAATGAACTGCGTTTTTAATTAAAGAAGCAAAGAAGTCCTCATTATTATTGGTTTCTAAACATTCAACAGGTAAGAAAGATTCGTTGGCAATGTCCTCGATTTCCATTTTATATCCGCTTTCTCGAATTAGAATTAATATCTTTCTAGCAACATCAACACCACTTAAATCAATTTTCGGGTCAGGCTCTGTAAAACCTTGTACTCCAGCTTCTTTTACGACATCATGAAAAGAATTTTCATCATCAAAATTGTTGAATATGAAATTCAAACTTCCGGAAAGAACGGCTTGAATTTTATGAACTTTATCACCCGATGCAATTAAATGTTTCAAGGTATCAATTATTGGTAGTCCTGCTCCAACATTGGTTTCAAACAAAAATGGTGCATTGAATTTTCTTGATAATTGTTTTAGATTACTATAATTATCATAAGCTGAAGAACACGCAATTTTGTTGCATGTAACCACAGCAATATTCTGTTTTAAATACTGGTCATAGGTTTGTGATACGCTTTCATTCGCAGTAACATCAACGAAAATACTGTTTCTTAAATTGAGTGCAATTGCATTAGCTATAAAGGCCTTTTTATTCGCAATTTCACCATTATTTAAAGCCGTTTTCCAGTCTTTTAACACAATTCCATCTTCGTCAAAAAGCATTTTTCGAGAGTTGGATAAAGCAATAACGCGAAGGTTTATTTTTAGGTTTTCCTTTAAGAATTTCTTTTGTTGGTGAATTTGCTCAATGAATTTTTCGCCTACATTTCCAACTCCCATTACAAACAAATTCAACTGTTTTGCATTTTCTTCGAAGAAACATTCATGCAACGTATTCAGTGCTTTTTTTACATCTCGTTTGTTGATAACTGCAGAAATATTTCTTTCAGAAGCACCTTGCGCAATGGCTCTAATATTGACATTGTTTTTACCTAAAGTGCTGAACATTTTACCACTTAAACCTTGGTGATTTTTCATGTTTTCACCAACTAAGGCGATGATACAGAGGTTTTCTTCAACAATACATGGCTCAATTTTGTTTTGAGAAATTTCTATTTCAAATGCTTTTTCAATTGCAATTTGTGCATTTTTGGCATCTTCATTTAGTATTCCAATACAAATGGAGTGTTCTGATGAAGCTTGTGTAATAAAAATAACATTGATATTTTCATTGGATAAAACCTCGAACAATCGTTTTGATGAACCAGAAACGCCAATCATTCCAGGTCCTTCAAGTGTTAGCAAAGCGATATTGTCAATATGAGAAATTCCTTTAATAGGATTTTCGTTGTTGTTTCTTTCAGATGAAATATACGTTCCAGCAGCTTCAGGCTCAAATGTGTTTTTGATGACAATTGGAATATTCAATTTCAATACGGGCTGAATCGTTGGTGGATACAAGACTTTTGCCCCAAAATGAGACAATTCCATCGCTTCTTGATACGAAATAGTTTCTATGGGCTGTGCTTGTTTTACTATTTTCGGATTCGCGGTATACATTCCGCTTACATCTGTCCATATTTCTAAAAGTTCAGCATTCAGCGAACCCGCTAAAATGGCAGCGGTATAATCCGAACCTCCACGTCCTAAAGTAGTTGAATAGCCGTCTGTTGTAGAGGCGATAAAACCAGGAACAACAGTAATTCTGTAAACATTTGAATTGAAATAATCCTTAATCAATTGGTTTGAAAGTTCGAAATTTACAACCGCTTTTCCAAAGTGATTATTGGTTTTAATCATTTCACGACTGTCTTTAAATCCTGAATTGTGGACTTTTTGTACCAA
Source organism: Flavobacterium sp. (assembly GCA_044373885.1). Classification (GTDB taxonomy): domain Bacteria; phylum Bacteroidota; class Bacteroidia; order Flavobacteriales; family Flavobacteriaceae; genus Flavobacterium. The sequence goes on from JBIPNF010000240.1 coordinate 2,731, forward strand.
TGCTTTCGCAATAATTTGAGAAGATAATAATTCTCCAAAACCCATGATTGTATCAGAAGTTCTATTGGATAATTCTCCTAATAAAAAACAACCGTCTAAAAGTGTTTTCAGATGATTGATATCACTATTAATAGCATCTAACACAAGTTTTTGTTGGCTCGTTATAATTAGTTCTTCAATAGCTTTTTTGTGTTTTTCTTCAATTTGCAAAACTACCTCTTTGAAAGAATTGTCTTTTGAAGCGGCTTTTGAAGCGGCTAAAATCAATAAATCGGTAACGCCGCTAAATGCAGATACAACAACGACTAATTTAGTTGACGTGTCGGCTGTTTTTTTTACGATTGAAAGTACGAGATTGATATTGTTTGCATTGGCAACTGATGTTCCGCCGAATTTTAAAATTTTCATTTTCTTTTGTTATAATAATGTAAATAGTGGTTTTTTCTTCTTAGGAAAAATGGAATAAAGTGGATTATATGTAAAAAGTGTACCCCAAAGGGGTAATAACCGTTGTAGTAGAAATTATTGTAGCAAAAAAAGCAACCGTAATTTTGGTTGTTGTAAAATGCTGATATGAAGTCTTTTTGTAGTTCATAATTTCAAATATAGTAATTATTATCAATAATTCGGAACAGTTTATTTTAAAAAAGGTAATAAATATGGATTTCTCATTTATTAAAACTTATTTTGATGAATGAATAAATAAACGGCTAATTTTTCGTAAATTTAAATACGATTAAAGCTATATTTTATGAAAATTAATAGAGAAGAATTCAGAAAAAGATACCAACCAATTAACAAATTAACGCATAAAGGAATTCAAGGCCACGCCTTAATTATTGGCGGTAGTTATGGGAAAATGGGTGCTGTGGTATTGGCCTCAAAAGCTTGTTTAAAAACGGGTTGCGGAATGGTAACGGCGTTTATCCCAAAATGTGGTTA
>JBIPNF010000053.1:0-12445 GCA_044373885.1 Flavobacterium sp.
AGTTCCGAACTATAGAAATCAAACCGTTCGATAAGGTTAGAGCCCTCAAAGACAGCGACTTTGATTTTAGTATTTCCGACATCTACAGCTAAAAGCATAATTTATATTTGAATGCTGCGAAGGTACGAATAGATTTTTTTTAATAATTGTTTTGTAGAAATTAAAATTCGTCCTATATTTGCACCCGCGAAAGCAAGGTACCTTAGCTCAGTTGGTAGAGCAATGGACTGAAAATCCATGTGTCCCTGGTTCGAACCCTGGAGGTACCACTTAAACCCTTGATAATCCTATGATTTTCAAGGGTTTTTCGTTTTACATGAACAAAAAAACCACTTGCCGAAACAAGTGGTTTAAATAAAAACTAACAAATTCAAAAAATATTATTGCTTTACTAACTTTAAAGTTGTTTCTCTATTGTTAGTATCGGTAACTTTTACAAGGTAAATTCCATTGTTCAAATCACTAATTTCAAATTGAGAATCATTACTAAAGTTACTTTTAAAACTTTTTACCAATTGCCCCGTTAATGAATAAACATCAACTTTGGAGGTTGGTGTGTCAATTGTGAAATAATTTGTTGTAGGATTTGGAACCAACTTAATTTCTTTTGTCAACTCAACATCACTAATCTGTAGCGTTGCCAATTTGTTTCCATAAATCAAAAATTGTCCAGAATTAATTGCGATTGAGGCATTAACATCAGTTACATTTATACTAGTATTATCCATTAAATTATACCAAGTTCCAGTGTATGGAAACGCAGGAATCATTGTTAAATTAGCCACTGAGAAATTGCAAAGCACCACTACATTTTTTAATTGTGTTGATGGCAACGCATTATCATATATGTAAATTCTTTGTTTTACATTATTAGCATCAGGAATAATGGTATAATTACCTTCAAAAACAGGTTCATTAATCTTTAGAGAAATCATTTTTGCCCAATCGTTATAAATCTTTGCTCTTTGAGAAACGCCAAGCCAGTTTTCAGTCCATTGTGGCTGTGGCTTTGTATTTAATTTACAATCTCCAAGTGTTGAATCAGACTCAGTGTTTACAGTCCCGTTATTACAATCGTAAATCGAATTTTGCATCCCTAAAGCGGCGAAATGCCAAATCATTTTTGGTCCTGGAATTAGCAATGATGCCGCTCCAATTGCTGACATTCTTCCCAATGCATTATTTAAATTTCCAAATGGGGGTGCTGAACCAGCACCATTTCCCGCTGTCATAGCGGTATACAACAAACGTTCTTTATCATGGCTTTCTGGATAACCAATTACTCTTTTTCCTAAAAACCCTGCATGGGCGTCGCTTCCAATTCTAGAAATATCAGCACCTGTTGAATAGCCTCCTGCAAGTTGTGAATAAGCATACGTCATTTCACTCCACATCATAATCCCTTTGCTAGATGTTTCAGACAATCTGTAATTGGCCCAATCTTTTTCTTCATTATCCGCACCTAAATGTTCAAAAATAGCATAATGTGTTGGGTCTAAACTCCAAGTATAATCTGCGTAATTTTTCAAAACATCAACTCTATCTTGTTGATAAGCATTAGTCATAGCATCACTTCCTGTGGCATTTTGAGTAAATCCTTTAGTTAAATCCCATCTAAAACCGTCAATTTTAAATTCTTGAATCCATTGTTTAACCACTCTTTTCACATAATTTTGAGTGCGTGTTTGTTGGTGATTAAAATCACTGCCAACGCTGTAGCTGTGTGTCGCAATCATGTTAAAATAGGGGCTATCAGATGCGGGTTCTCCCCAACCATCCCCATCAGGATCTGACATCCACATCCTGTTCATTGCATTTCTTCCAAAGGCGTGGTTTAACGCCACATCAAGAATTACGGCAATTCCGTTTTGGTGGCACAAATCAACAAATTCTTTCATTTTCTCTTTAGTGCCATAGAATTTATCCAAGGCCATGTGGTAAGAAGTATTATATCCCCAACTTTCATTGCCTTCAAATTCCATTACAGGCATTAATTGGATAGCATTAACTTTAAGATTTTTGAAATAATCCATTCTATTAATCAGTCCTTGAAAACTTCTAGTTGCATCAAAATCTCTAATCAAAACTTCATATACCACTAAATCTTCTTTTTTAGGCTTGTTAAAATTTGTTACTTGCCAATCATAGGCTGTTTCGCCTGTTTTCAATACTGTAACTTCTCGTTCTTGTCCACTTGGATACGTTGGGATATTTGGATAATTTGAAGCTGGAATTTCGGAATCGTCAAAAGGTGATAATACTAAAGTAGAGTAGGGGTCGGCAGTTTTTACTAATGATGGCGAACCCACTGTTGGTGTTACATCTGCTACCCAATATTGATAATTATAATTAACGCCAGAAGTAAGTCCAGTTAATTCCAACCAAAATTTTCCTGTTGATGCATCTTTTTTCATTGCAAAAGAGGCATCAGGTTGATAATTGTTAAAACTACCTGCAACAAAAACGAAATCTTTTCCAGGGGCGTCTAATACCAAAGTTGCCTTAGACGTATCTGAATTATAATTTATACCGTCAACTAATGTTGCTATTGGAAGGTTTTGATTTATCGTTCCTGGATTTATCATTACGTTGAAAAACTTAGATTGTGTTGCTCCTCCTAATGAAACTACCAATTCGTAGTTTTGATTGGTTGTGATATTAAGATGAGAATAAGAATAAGTAGCCGCATTTGCAACTGAATTTATACTCACGCCATTCGCCTTTAAATTATAACTGGCATTTCCTCCAGTATTATTTGCCGATATGTTAATACTTCCTCCAGAATTAATTATTGTAGTATTGTTCTCTGAAGGTTGAACCAATGTTGATTGAAATGCGCCAACGTTTAAAGCTAAATTTACAGTTTGAGCAGTTCCTAAATCATTTCTAAAAACAAGATTTATTTTAGATACAACTCCAGAAGTCACCCCATAATAAGCGAGAATAGATGGAGTAAGAACTAGTTTATAAATATTTCCTGAAACTAATGTTAAAGACGGTTGTAATGAATTATTATTCCAAGACCCTATAACATTTGTCCAAGTAATTCCGTTTAGTATTACACCCGTGTGCGCATAAATTGTTCCTGTATAAGTTGCTAAACCTGTTCCTGTTTTATCAAATAAAATAGTTGCAGATTGGTTAGATTCTGGTGTTATTCCGCCTTGCCATGAGACTTGAGAAAAACCGATGCTACTAATAAAAAGAAAACTAAAAAGTAAGTATATTTTTTTCATGGAATAAAATTAATGATAAAAAAGGGCTTTCAAAAGAAAGCCCTTTTTATTGATTACATACCTAATTATTGTAAAGTCATTGTATATGAGTACGCTCTTGGATTAGTTAAGTCTAATTCTATTTTATAAGTACCTCCAGCAGCTACGTTTAAATTACCACCATTATAGCTCATTGTTGTGCCAGCAAGTTCTTTGGCAGGATCAAAAACCCCAAAATTATTTTCATCTGCCCATGAAGCATTTGCTCTAAATTTAAAAGATCCTGGAACTAATGTTGCTATTGCTGTTAATTTTTTTGTTGAAGTATTATAAACCAAAGTAACTTCATTTGAATCTGACCAGCCTCCAACAGCATCTCCAATTACTCTCCAAGTATAGCGAACTACAGAATACGTATGAGTAGTAGTATTTGCTTTAACCCTATAAAAACCTGCCGTAACGCCAATATTGTTACCCTGACCAGTTGTTGGTAAAGCTCCAGAAAAACTTCCGTCATCACCAAAAACGCCATGATTCCAATCTGCAGCATCAGTGAATTTAAATCCATTATTTGGAGCGGCTTGATTAGTTGCAAAATACACATACCCTTCAAAATCTGTTCTTCCATATCCGCTTGAAGCAACAGTAGCTGCAGTAGAATGTGACCAATTAGAGCCGTAACCCGAATCAGCTTGATAGCTTCCTGGCATCCAAAGTTTTGGTAATGCCGTCGAATATGGGGTTACGGAAATAGTTACTACATTTGAATAATCAACCAATTCTGCATTAGTACCTAGTGTTGATTTAATTCTAATGTCTAATTGACCTACAGAAAATGGTGTTAATCCAGCCTCTAATGCAACAGCATTGAAAGCTTCTACTGACCATGTTGCGAAACGATTTGTAGTAGTTCCTCCAGAAATAATTGTTGCAAATTCAGTTCCTGCAACAGCCACTTCAATTGTATAGTTCACTTCTGTTTGAATACTATAATTTGCATGATTCCATACTAATGTTGTTGCTTCCGAACTTGCGTTTGCTGGCAATAGCACATAAGAACTTCCATTTACAGGAGTTAGTAATTCTGGACCACCAACTTTTGAAACAATCATTTGGTCGTCATTTTCACAGGAAACACCCGTGATAAACAATACAGCTATAGCTGCGATTTTAAAAATATTTTTCATTTTAATTTAATTTAATATTAATACCCTGGGTTTTGAGTTAAGTTTGGATTTGCTTGTAAAGCAGTTAACGGAATTGGAAAAAGATTATAATTTGCTGGAATTGAAGTTCCGTTAACGGTATTTCCTTTCCAAGGCCATAAATAACTTCCACCTGTGAATTTTCCGAAACGAATTAAATCTGTACGACGGTGTCCTTCAAGGTTTAACTCTCTCGCTCTTTCATCTAAAAGAAAATTTAATGTCAATTCGTTTGCAGATATTACAGCCGCGTTAGATCTTGTTCTTACTCGATTTACATAGATTAATCCTTCTGATACTGTTCCTCCAGCAGCTCCTCTTACTGCACATTCTGCATACATTAAATAAGCATCTGCCAATCTAAATAATGGAAAATCTGTTCCAGAGAAACCAGTTGGCGTACTCGTTTGACCGAACGCATTGTTTCTAAATTTAGTAGAAGGATATCCGTTAGACCACTTTTTGTAATCGGTCATTTCAAATGTATGTCCTGTAGTCCAAAACAATTGAGCTCTAGCATCTGTAGAAGTAGTTAAATTTCCAAACAAACCATACCACGCTTTTGTAGCTCTATGTCCACCCCATCCATCAGTTGCTCCAAATGTACTTAATGGCATTGTATCGGAACTTAAACTTCCGTTTACAATATAGGTAGTATTACCATAACTTTGGCTTAATAATGCATCTGCAATTAATGGGTAGATAATTTCTGTAGACGTATTATTATCTCCAGAGAAATTTTTTCCAAAATTGGTTGCTAATGTATATCCACCTTCGTCAATTACTTTTTTTACATAGGTTAACGCCTCTGAATATCTTGCGGTTCCAGCATACACTTCAGCATTGATATATAATTTTGCTAATAAAAATCGTACTACTGATTTGTTTGCTCTACCATAATCATTAGTTGCAGGAATAGTTCCTTCTATGGCTAGCAATTCAGATTCTACATAATTAAACAATTCCTCTCTTGATGCTTGTGGCAATGGTGCAGAGGTTCCGAAGTTGTCTTCAGTTGCCAATACTCCTTTCCCAAAACAATCAATTAAATAATAATAGGCTAACGAACGTAGGAAACGCACTTCACTTTTTACTGCTTCCTCATTGTCAACATCAACATTATCTAATACGTTGATTAAATTGTTACATTGTGGAATCGTGTAATAGGCTCTATTGTATAAATATCTGAAAAATTTGTTATTCTCATCCCAGTTTGACGTAGTAGTCAATTGGTCTAATCCATTATCACCCCAACGGTTTTTCATTCCGTCTGCACTAAATTCTTGCAGGTTGATAATTCCTCTCAAAAATGGAGATTCTCCCGGATCATCACTAATGTCAGAACTCCCAGGTCCATTGGCACCAGAAAGTGCAAACGAGCCATATAATTTAGAGAGAATTCCCTTAATTGCATTAGGATCTTGTTGTAATAGTTGTTCTAATGACAACTCTACTTTTGGCTTGGTATTCAAATCGTCAGTACAGGCAGATGCAAGAACTAAGAAAAGGCCCAATCCAAAAATTTTGATTAGTTTCATGTTTTTCATATTGTTGTTATTAAAAATCTAAGCTTAAACCAAGAGTCACCATTTTTGGTCTTGGATAGAAATTATTGTCGATAGCGTTAAAGTTTTCAGGATCTTGCCCAGAATACTTGGTAAGTATAAAAGGATTGTTTAAAGCTCCATAAACTCGTAGAGAACTTCCTTTGTAAATTTTATTGAACTTGTAACCAACCACAATATTTTCACATCTCAAGAAAGTAGCGTCTTCAAGGAAATAATCAGAGAATGTTGTATTTCCGTTCATATTTTGAAAATCGAAATCTGAAGCACTATCATAGAAATTCAATACGTTTGACAAACTATTTGAATTCGATGGCAACGCTTTATCAACCCAACCAGACGTTAAAATTCTAGTATTATAAACTTGACCTCCTATTTGACCTCTAAAAGCAGAACTTATGTCCCAATTTCCATAATTGAAATTAAATCCAAATCCAAAAGTCCAATTTGGACGCATTGCTTTATAGTAACGGTCATCATTAGTGATTGCATTATCTCCATTTCTATCTACAAAAGCACCTACAATTGGTTCTCCTGCTTCATTATATAGTTGTTGGAAAACCCACGCAGAATACGGTTGAAAACCAACCGCATGATATCCTAGTATTACTCCAGTTCCTGTTGGCAATCCTGACTCAGTAGCTTGAATTGCACTTACATCTTTTAAACTAGTAACTTCGGAGCGATTGTAAGCTAAATTTGAATTAATTGACAAACTCATCTTATCAGTAGTTATCGGATTGAAATTTAAGCCTAACTCAAACCCTTTGCTAGAAGTAGAACCTACATTTTTTACAAAAGTATCAGACAAACCTTGTCCAGGTGGAAGAGGAACTCGCGCTAATAAATCATTAGTTTCTCTTTTATAAATATCAAAACTTCCTGTTACAAAACTGTTTTTGAAGAAATCAAAATCTATCCCCAAGTTATAAGACGTTGTTTTTTCCCAAGTCAAATCAGGATTGTAAGCTAAGGCTGAATATAAATTAGAGTTATCTAAGTATTGACTTGTAGTACTTCCAACTGCAAACAAAGGTGTTGATGGATAAAACCCAACATTTCCTGTGATGTCTTGTTGACCAGTTTTACCATATCCTAAACGAACTTTTAAATCGTTAACGAGTGCTATCTCTTTCAAGAATTTTTCTTCTTTTACTTTCCATGCCAATGCAGCTGCTGGAAAATAACCCCACCGACTGTCTTTGTTAAATAAAGAAGAGCCATCTGAACGTAATGATAAAGTTACTAAGTATTTATTTGCAAAATCAATATTTGTTCTTCCAAAAAACGACTGTAAGTTTAACGTATTGAAATAACGATTCGTTGGGTTTTGAGTATTAACAACTAATTCTCTTAAACCAGAATCATTATTATACTGGTAAAGTACTTTATTTCCGTCATTTTTAAAATTTTGATACGAATAACCTGCTTGAACATCAAACTTGGTCATGAATCCTTTTAATTTTTTAGCATAAGTCAAATAGGAATCCCATGTTGTATTGGTCATCGTTTGATTTTCTAAATAATTTTCTCCTGGATTGAAAACATAATTGGTGTTAATATCCGTGTTTGCACTATTAAATCGGTAAGTAGCAAGTGAATTATCGTCATATACTTCACTGATTTTTGCTCTAGAAGCATCTAATCCCATATTTACGACAGCACGTAATCCTGGTACAAAGTCTAATTTATAATCTAATTCTACATTCCCTAAGAAACGAAATGCTTTTTCTGGACGAGATCTTTGTTTTAAGACTGCTAATGGATTCCATGCTCCATCTAAAATTAGTCTATTTCCATCTACACGAGTACTTTGATAATAGCCTCCAAATCGGTTTGTAGCTGAATTGTCATATACAGGTTTCGTTGGATCCATATTTACCGCACCGCCTAAAGCACCACCTTCATCAATTGAACTTTTATTTGTAAAAATAGTTTTCGCATTGAAATCAATTTTTAATTTATCGTTCAATAATGTAGGAGATAATTTTAATGCATAACTGAAACGGTTGTAATCATTATCTTTTACAATCCCTTGACTGCTCAAATAACCAATAGACGAACGAAACGGAATAGTTTTAAATATACTTCCCGAAGCACTAAAGTTATTGTCAACAGAAAAAGAGGTTCTGAAAATTTGATCTTGCCAATCGGTATTGCTTAACAAACGACCTTCCACCTCTGGAGTAGCTAAATCATCGGATAAAGTAGAATTTGGATCATCAATTCCTAGCAAGTTAGTATACGTTGGGTGATTTTCTTGAATGAATCTAGTAAATGTAGCTCCATCCATTACGTTAATTTTCTTACCTACTTTACCTGTCATAACAGTAGTTGAAAAGGTAAATTTCATAGCTCCTTTTGCTCCTTTTTTAGTGGTAATAATCACTACACCGTTAGAAGCTCTTGAACCATAAATTGCAGTCGCAGAAGCATCTTTCAACACGGTAAAGCTTTCAATATCGTTTGGATTGATTAGCGAGAACGGATTTCCTACACCTGCTGGCGTTGTATTATCCACAGGCACTCCATCAATGACAATAAGCGGGCTGTTGTTCGCAGAAAGCGACGCACCTCCTCTAATTCTAATATTTGGCGAGGCATCTGGTTGTCCGCCATTGGTGGTGATTCGAACTCCGGCCGCTTTTCCTGTCAATAATTGATCGGCAGAAATTATGGAACCTTTATTGAAATCTTTAGATGTTACAGTGGTTAATGATCCTGTAGCATCTTTTTTCTTTACAGTTCCATATCCAACTTGAATAACTACCTCGCTTAATAAATTAGCATCGTCTTGAAGGCTAACATTAATAGTAGTTTGATTGGAATACACAACTGTTTCGGATTTAAATCCGATAAAAGAAAAAACGATTTTGTCGCCTTTTACTATTTTTTTCAATTGAAATTTCCCATCGAAATCTGTTGCGACACCATTAGTAGTGCCTAAAACCGTTATGTTTACTCCTGGCATTGGCTGCCCTGACGATTTGTCAAGAACAACTCCGCTTAAAGTATTCTGAGCCAGAACACTAAGCGGTAACAGTAAGAATAAAAATAACAACTTTTTGTAAATTGTTTTCATACATTTTGTTTAAGTTAAAAATTCGTTTTTTTGCTTATATTTATACTTCGAATAATAAATTTATATAAAATTTAACAACATCAAAGCAATAAAAAAAAAATTGGGTTACGAAAACGTGATAGTGTTGAAAAGTTTATGTATAATTTACTATTTTAAGCTTAAATTTACAAATAATTAAAATTAAAATTATTTTTAGTACGAAATATTTATTTATCAATTTCACATGAGAAAAAAAATTACCCTTAAACAGATTGCAAGGGAACTTGATGTTTCCATATCTACCGTTTCAAAATCTCTTCGTAACAGCTTGGAAATCAGTGAGGATACGCGTCAGAAAGTTCAGGCTTTTGCAAAATTTTATAATTACAAGCCCAACAACATTGCACTAAGTCTAAAAAACAGAAAAACCAAAACGATTTGCATCATAATCCCAGAGATTATTCATCATTTTTTTACTACAATTATTAGTGGTATTGAACATGTTGCAATTGAAAATGGATACAATGTTATTATCTGTCTTTCGGATGAATCTTTTGACAAAGAAGTAATCAACATGGAAACGCTTGCCAATGGAAATATTGACGGTTTTATAATGTCGCTTTCTAAAGAAACGCAACAAAAAAAGGATTTTCATCATATTACTGAAGTTATTAATCAAGGAATGCCAGTTGTAATGTTCGACAGGATCACAAATGATATTCTTTGCGATAAAGTAATTATTGATGATCATCTGGCTGCTTTCAATGCGACTCAATTTCTAATTGATAAAGGATTAAAAAAAATTGCATTAATCACCACTGTAGATTATGTAAGTGTAGGAAAATTAAGGACTGATGGCTATAAAAAAGCATTAAAAAACAATGATATCAAATTAGATGAAAGTTTGATAATACGAATTGAAGACACGGAACATTACGAGAATTCCATTGAAGATTTATTAAAAACAAAATCCGTTGATGCCATTTTTGCAGTAAATGAATTATTTGCGGTTACCGCTATTAAAGTGGCAACACGTTTAGGTATTAAAATTCCCGAAGAGTTGTCAATAATTGGTTTTACAGATGGATTAATATCCAAATATTCGTCGCCAAGCATTACAACTGTTGGGCAAAACGGTGTGAAAATGGGAGCTAAAGCCGCAAAAATGCTAATTGAGAGATTGGAAATGGAAGAAATTGAAAATGAGGATGGAGAAATTGAGGAACATTACAAAACGGAAGTTATTGAAACAGAACTCGTAGAACGGGAATCAACAAAATAATTTAAAATTATCCTAAAAAAAGTTTTGTGCCAAAAAAAATTATATATTTACAACCGATTATCAACGCTTATATTTTTACTTCGAAAATCTAAATTAAGTTTTGATAAGCATCTCGCTTATCGTTCAAATCTTTAAAAAACGATAATGGAAAAGCGTAAATTAAGTTTCTGGGAAATTTGGAACATGAGTTTTGGATTCTTAGGAATACAATTTGGTTTTGCTCTACAAGGAGGGTTCATGTCACGAATTTTTCAAACATTAGGAGCTGAACAAGATGCAATCCCTTTACTTTGGGTTGCAGCACCACTAACAGGTTTAATCGTTCAACCCATAATTGGATATATGTCCGATAATACTTGGCATCCAAAATTTGGAAGACGAAAACCCTATTTTTTGCTTGGTGCAATTTTAAGTTCATTAGCATTGTTTTTTGTTCCAAATTCACCAACTCTTTGGGTTGCTACGGGATTATTATGGGTTTTAGACGCATCTATCAATATTAGTATGGAGCCTTTTCGTGCACTTGTAGCCGACAAACTTCCCAACTCTCAAAGATCGTATGGATTTGTAATGCAAACTCTTATTATTGGAATTGGAACTTGGATTGCTAGTAATTTACCGTGGATTGTGAACCAATTTGGAGTTTCAAATGAAGCAGCTGCTGGCGTTTTGCCAATGTCTGTTAAAGTGGCTTTTGCTATTGGCGCTTTTGTATTTATTACTAGTATTTTATTTACAATTTTTACAACCAAAGAATATCCGCCAGAAGATATTGCCGTTTTTGAAGAAGAGAAAAAACAATCGAATTTTTTTAAAGACATTTTTATAAGCCTGAAGGAAATGCCGTCAACAATGAAAAAACTTGGACTCGTTCAGTTTTTCAGTTGGTTTGCTTTTTTTACCATGTGGAGTATGGCAACGCCTGCATTAACAGAACACGTTTTTAAAGCGCCTGCTCCTATCGAAAAAAAGTATGATTTATCTAATAAAGGTGCAACTGAAGCTTTTGATATTGCCAATACCAAATACCAAGACGCTGCAAATTTAGTAGGTTCGTCAATGGGAATTTACGGATTGTCATCAATGGCTTTTGCCTTGTTATTGACATTTTACACGGCTAAGAAAAAAATTAATAGAAAATACATTCACATGCTTTCTTTAATTTTAGGTGGAATTGGATTTATTATGATGTTTTATGCAACTCCCGAAACATTACTTTATTCCTTTATTCTAATCGGAATTTCGTGGGGAAGTATTTTATCAATGCCTTATGCGATGCTTTCGAGCTCCGTAGACCCAAAGAAAATGGGAACAATGATGGGTTTATTCAATATGTTCATCGTTATTCCACAAATAATTGCTGCCGTAGGCGGAATCAATTTCCTTTACAAATTAATTGGAAATGACACCATTCATTCTATGACATTGGCAGGAATTTCTTTGCTTCTTGGAGGAATTAGTACGCTTTTAATAACGGATAAAAACGCCATTATAGATTAATACATACAATGAATAAAAAAGCATTTATTTTCGACCTTGATGGTGTAATTGTTGACACAGCCAAATATCATTTTATCGCTTGGCAAAAAATTGCAACAGCAATAGGAATCGAATTTACATTAGAACATAATGAACAATTAAAGGGAGTTAGCCGCGTGCGTTCCCTTGAATTGATATTAGAATTAGGAAAAGTTACCGCTTCTCAAGAAGACAAAAACAAATGGCTAATTCAAAAAAATGAAAACTATTTATCCTATTTAGTTGATATGGATGAAAGTGAATTGTTGCCTGGAATTCTCCCAATTTTGAAATATTTAAAAGAGAATAACCAAAAAATTGCTTTAGGTTCTGCTAGTAAAAACGCAAGACCTATTTTAGAGAAAACAGGAATACTTCCCTATTTTGATGCCATTGTAGATGGAAATGATGTTTCAAATGCAAAACCAGATCCTGAAGTATTTTTGCAAGCCGCAAAACTATTAGGAATAAATAATGAAAATTCAATTGTATTTGAAGATTCTGTTGCAGGAATTCAAGCTGCAAATACTGCAAAAATGACAAGTATAGGAATTGGGGAAAATAAAATTCTCTTTGAAGCCGATTTCATTTTTGAAGAT
>JBIPNF010000003.1:0-38009 GCA_044373885.1 Flavobacterium sp.
GCAGGAACAATGACGGCTCCAAATTCAACAGCAGTCCAAAAATGTATTACAAATGCAATTGAAAACTCTGGAATTTCTGCAAATCATATTGACGCTATTAATGGACATTTAACAGCAACTTCAAAAGACAGTTTAGAAATTCAGAATTGGAGTACCGCATTAAACAGAAAAGGAATAGATTTTCCTTATATAAATTCTTTAAAATCAATGGTAGGACATTGTTTATCCGGCGCTGGAAGTATTGAAATAGTAGCAACTGTATTGCAATTGAAGCAAGGTTTTATCTTTCCGAATACAAATTGTATAGATTTGCATCCTGAAATTACTGCAATAATTGACGAAAGTTGCATTCCACAAAAATTGATTGAAAAAGAGTTAAATATTATCATCAAAGCAAGTTTTGGTTTTGGTGACGTAAATGGATGTGTTGTATTTAAGAAATATTAAAACTAAATAATAAAAAAATGGATAAAGAAGCAACGATTACAAAATTAAAAGCAATAATAAAGCCTTTCATTAATAATGAAGAAGCATTTGAAAATCTTACAGAAACAACTAATTTTATTACTGATTTGAATATTAATTCTGCGAATTTGGTCGATATAATATTAGATATCGAAGAAGCTTTTGCCATTGATATCGACAACCAATCTATGGAAAAAATGTTGACTATTGAAGCTGCTTTAAAAATAATTGAAACCAAATTAGCCGAAAAATGATAGGAAATGACATTGTTGATTTGGCGTTAGCGCTAAAAGAAAGCAATTGGAAAAGAAAAGGATATTTAGATAAAATATTCACAAAAAGCGAACAATTACTTATCATAAAATCAGTTAATCCTCAAATTATGGTTTGGAATTTATGGAGTAGAAAGGAAGCAGCTTATAAAATTTTCAACCGAAATACTGGGGTTGTAATCTATAATCCGATACAATTTGAATGTTTTGATACCGATAAATTAATCGGAAAAGTATTGAACAATGGCGTTTTATATTATACAAAAACAGAGATTAATATAGATTATATTCATACTGTTTCAGTACTAAATAGAGCTGATTTTAACGTTATTAGAATCTTAAATAGAACCAACAAAATAATCAAAATAGAAGGAATTCCGTATCTAAAAGGAGCTAATAAAAAAGGACTAAGTCAAATTTCAATAAGTAATCACGGGAATTTTGAAAAAATAGTTTCTTTATTTTAAACCCAACCTAGTTTTTAATTTTAAAAATAAAAGTGAAATAGTATAAGCTTCTTCAGGAGATATTACTATTTCATTAGAAATTGGAATTTTGAAATGCGCGCACAATTCGTCAATGGATATTGGTTTGTCGGAAAGATCATTTAATTTGCGATACATAATTTCAATATCTAAAGCTTCATTTTTTAATCTGCCACAACCTAATTTTTCAAGGGCTGTGTTTATTAAGTTTACATTAGCGTCTATTCTGTGGCCAACCAATGTTGCGTTACCTAAATAATCGACAAATGCTTGAATGGCTTCTCGTTCTCCTAGTTTGGGTTGCGTACTTTTAATAATAAATTCATTAGATAATCCATTATCATGCAAATAAATATATTGTAACAAGACAACTTCAAAACTATCGCCAATGCGAATACTATCTTGTTCAATTGCGACAGCACCAAACGATAATATCACATCTTTTTCAGGATTTGTTCCTGTAGAAGTTATGCTTAACGAAACATAACGATGTGATTTTTTCTCGAATTTAGAAAGATAATTTTTCCAAAATTCAGGATATTCTTTGTTAATATTTTTAATCCAATCTAACATATTAAGAAAATTGAGTCAATTGAAAACTATCTTTTATTAATTCTTCCAATTCTTTTATGGGTGTCAAAGCATTTTTTAAATTCTCTTTGTCAATTTTAGATAAATCTTCAATATTTATAAATTGACCAGAATTATCATACTTCAAACCTTCAGAAGTTTTAAGCTTTGATAATGTTTGGAAAGAATCGGCGCAATTTAAATAAATTTCTGAATGCTTTTGATCCACGATTGCCAATTGTTTAAATCTTAAAAAAGTATTGTTTATGCCCTTGATATTATGACTAATAGCAAATAATCTTGCACCATCAACAAGAGGCGATATTGCTCTGTTTTTAATGTCAAATTTACCTTTATTTAAACCTGTTTCTTCAATATTAAATTTTTTGAAAAAGCTTAATGGCGGTGGTTTTCTTAATGCGTCATTACCTAAATAATCAAAAAATATTTTATTCTTTTTAGCATTTACAAAGATGATATCACTTATTGCATCTTCAATTTTTTGTTCTCCAAAAGCAATTTCATAATCAAAAAACACACTACTAATTTCATTGTTATTTTCGCCAGGGGAATTCATCCAATTACTATATTGCTTGATCCATTCCGTCATCGATTTGCACCAAATCATGTTACTCGCAACATGACCATTTGGACACTGCTCATAGCCAATAGTCTCTAATGTTGTGACTGTCTTTTTAGCCAATTTCATGAAATAATTCTTCACGTCACGATATTTATCAGCAACAACGTCTTCAAAAACTAAAATACTATCCTGATCTGTCAATAATAATTGTTCTTTTCTTCCTTGGCTTCCAATACTAAACCACGCAAAACGAGCAGGAGGGGAGCCTAAGTCTAAAATCGCCAATTCGACAGAACGCTTTATTATTGCTGTGTTTATTTCACTTGCTATATTGGAAATATGAGCTAAAGGAATATTTTTAGCTAATGACGTTTGAATTAAATCAGACAATTTTGAACGTACTCGGCTTAAATCACTCGCGTTTTGAGAACGTTTTATTTCTTTTATAAAAACTCCGGGATTACTAGCTTGAGAAACAATTAAATCGTGTTCTGTAATAATGCCTTTAATTTCAGATTTATCGGAACCATCTATTGTAACACATAAATGACTTACATTGTTTTTCAACAATAACAATTGCGCTTCGGCTAATGAAACGTTTTCTGCAACTGTGATAACTGGAGAAGTCATTATTTTATTGATAGACATAGTAATTTCAAATCGTCCTGTTGCAACTTTTGTTCTCATATCGGTATCGGTAACAATTCCAATAGGAAAATTTTGCTCTGAAATAATGACGTTATCTATTAAATTATCACTCATTAATTGAGCTACGTCTTTAATAATATGAGTTGAAGTTACTTTTAAAGGAGTTTTATTATATGATAATGTCTGAAAATACTGGATTTCAGTAGGTTTTGATGTGTATGCAACATTATCGGATAACAATTTTCCTCTATTTTCTTTGTCTGCTGGGTTACTTGTATTAATAGCAAAACTTTCTAAAAGAAAATTCAAAACTTCTGCATTTTGAGCTACAAAGGGTCTGAATGTTGTAATTGGAATAGCATATACAATACACTCTTCACGAGCTTTAGCCGTCATCATATAATTGTTTTTAGCAAAAAAAGGACGTAAACCAAAAACATCACCAGCGACACATTTATTCAAAAGTGTTTCTTCAGAATCAGAAATCACGGATAAATTGATTACTCCAGAAGCAACTATATAAAAACTATCGTGCAACGTATCGTTTATTTGAAATAAATTTTTGTTTTTTTCCAAATTTACTACACGAATATTCATCGCAACAATTGTTAATTCTTCTAATGAAAGGTTATTAAATGGCGGAAATTGTTTTAAAAAGTCGGCAATACGAGAGGCAATAGTGTTCATATTATTTATTCAAATTTAATACGCTTGTAAATTTAAACTATATTATTAAAAGATACAAGAATAGTGTACTTATAAATATTCTATTTTACATAATATAAATTATAGTGCAAATTGAACTGTTTTATAATTGTACAATTATGAAGCATTATAACTTTTTCTTCTTTTTGACTTCTTTATTTACAGTCACTTCTTTATTTTGTAGTATATAATTCGCTAACATTTTTTCAATTAATTCCTCTTTAGTTAAATGATGGAAAACCGTTTTGATCCGGTCTTTTAATTCAAGAGCCAATTCATGATTTGGTTTTGTTTTGAAGATTTGTTTCGCCCATAAAAACGCATTATTTTCATCAATACTAATAGCATCCGGTTTTTTGAACGGTATGAATTTAATCCCCAATTCTTTTTCAAATCCAGCAATTTCAATAACTTCTTCTTTTTGTAAAACCGTCAATGAAAGTCCTTTTGCACCTGCTCTTGCAGTTCTTCCGCTTCTGTGAACATAGGTTTCATAAACATCTGGTAAGTGATAATTCACAACATATGAAATCGCTTGAACATCAATTCCTCTGGCAGCTAAATCAGTAGCAACCAAAATATTAATGTGACCTTCACGAAATTGCCCCATAATTCTGTCACGAATTGGTTGTGTCAAACTTCCATGAATTGCCCCCGAAGAAAATCTATTTATAGCTAAATTCTTAGCTAATTTATTGACAGCCGCTTTAGTTTTGCAAAAAATGATACCACGTTCTCCTTCTTTTGATGAAAGAAAATGCATCAAAACATCTAATTTTTCAATTGGATCAACCACTACAAATTGATGGTCTATCTCTTGATTTCCGACTGTTTCCATATTGGCACTTACTTCTGTAACGTGCTTTGACATATAGTTTTGAACCAATTGTTTTATAGTTCCTGGCATCGTTGCTGAAAACAAAAATGTTCTTCTGGTTTTTGGTAATTCAGCAATAATTTCTTCCAAACTTTCCTTTAAAATAGAAACCATTTCATCTGCTTCATCAAGAACCAAATACTTAGTTTCTTTAATATTTATGGCTTTTCGTTGGATTAAATCTAACAAACGACCTGGAGTGGCTATTACGATGTGAGTTGGTAATGTTAAGCGTTCAATTTGAGGTTTTATTGGAATTCCTCCACAAATTGCAGCTATAGAAATTTCAGGTAAATATTTAGAATAAGACTCTAAATTACTCGAAATTTGATGTCCTAATTCACGAGTTGGAACTAATATTACGGCTTGAATATTTGTTGCTTTCAAATCTATTAATTGTAATAATGGTAAACCAAAAGCGGCGGTTTTACCCGTTCCTGTTTTTGCTAAACCAACAAAATCATCAGTTTTAGTAAGTAAAATCGGAATCGCTTTCTCTTGAATTTCTGTTGGAACTGAAATTTTTAAATCATATAAACCTTTTACCAATACTCCTGAAATTCCTAAATCTGAAAATTGCTTTGACATAAAATAAATTTTGACAAAGGTAAACAGTCTTTTGACTAAATAAGGAGCAACTTAGATAATTTCTAAAATTTGATTTAATTATTTATAAATCAACATTGTAAGTGTTATTTTATAAAACTTCTAAATAAGTGTCATTTATCGATAAAATTAGTTGTTTTAACAGAATTTTTAAAGTCAAAATTTGATTCAACTATTACATTTGCAACGTGTTATGATTAAATAGCACAGAAAATAACAAAAAACTTTACCTACTATTACGCTTTAAAATGAAAACAATTTCAACAATCATTGTGTTACTACTAACCTATTTTGGAAATGCACAAACAACATCAACAGTAAATTATACGCCAATCACAACTGCAATAAATAACCCTGAAAGAGGTTTTTACAGACATACAGAAGCCCATTCTTCAAATTATACAGGTTTGGACCAAAATACTTTAAACGGCTATAAGTCAAGTAATACGACACTTATTTTGAGGGTGTTTTATTTGGAAAATTTTATAAATGCTCCAATTTCAAGTTCCTATTTGAGTTCAATGCAATCCGATTTTAACAAAATTAGAAGTGCAGGAATAAAATGTATTGTTCGTTTTGCCTATTCCGACAATATTAATGGTGCTTTAGATGCCTCAAAAGCTCAAATTTTGGCGCACATCCAACAAATAAAACCATTGTTGATTGCAAATGTGGATGTTATATCGTCAATGCAAGCAGGATTTATCGGTTCTTGGGGAGAATGGTATTATACCGATTATTTTGGAATGAGCCCCTCAGCAACTGATTATGCCAATAGACGAGAAGTTGTAGATGCTATTTTAGCCGCTTTGCCAAGTTCAAGAATGGTGCAATTGCGAACTCCAACTTTGAAGCAAAAAACATATTTAACAACGTCAGCACTAACGCAAAGTCAAGCCTTTTCAGGTTCAAATATTGCACGAGTTGGCCATCATAACGATTGTTTTTTAGCAAGTTCAACCGATTTCGGTACCTACAACAATGTTTCATCCGAATATCCATATTTGCAACAAGAAACAAAATTCACAGCAATGGGCGGCGAAACATGTGCCGTAAATGAGCCGCGATCTCAATGTCCAACGGCAGTTTCTGAAATGCAACAATTTCACTGGTCGTATTTGAATTTTGATTATAATCCAAACGTAATCAGTGGCTTTCAAGCAGGCGCTTGTTTTCCAGAAATCCAAAATCGTTTGGGATATCGTTATCAATTAGTAAGCGGAACTTACCCAAATACGGCTTCTGTTGGAAGCACAATGGCAGTAACTTTCAAAATAAACAATACAGGATTTGCTTCGGCATACAATCAAAGAACCGTTTATTTAGTGATGCGAAATGCTTCAAGTAATCAAGAATATTCAATTGCTTTGAATACAGATCTAAGATTTTGGTCAAGTGGCGTAGAGACAACTATAATTGAAAACGTTACACTTCCGTCAAATATGATTGCTGGAACTTATAATATTTTTTTGAATTTACCTGACACAAATTCATCTATTAGTTCTCGTCCTGAATATTCCATTCGATTGGCAAATAATGGTACTTGGGAAGCCACTTCGGGTTATAATAGCTTGTTGAAAACTATAATAGTTTCAAGTACTTTAGGTGTTTCAGAAGCATCTAAATTGCAAATGAAAATCTATCCAGTTCCTACAAACAGTGAATTAATCATTGAAATGGATGGAATTAATGAATATAGAATTGGAGTTTTCAATTCAATTGGGCAGCGTGTTAAAGTGAAGTCAGTCATAGAAAATAATAAAATAACTCTGAATACTGAAACATTAAGTGATGGAATCTATTTGATTCAATTTGAAAACAATAACTTTAAAGAAACTAAAAAAATTATTGTGAGACACTAGACACTAATTAAAATTTAAAAATGTAAATCATAGTGATTGTTACAAATAATAATGTAGCAATCACTATTTTT
This sequence comes from Flavobacterium sp., assembly GCA_044373885.1. Taxonomy (GTDB): domain Bacteria; phylum Bacteroidota; class Bacteroidia; order Flavobacteriales; family Flavobacteriaceae; genus Flavobacterium. The sequence goes on from JBIPNF010000003.1 coordinate 7,145, forward strand.
TTTGTCTTTTCTTGAAATTATATTTTAAACCAAATTGAATAATATTGGAATAAAATTTAGATTGAGAATACAATTCAAATGAAGAAGTTAAAGCCGCAAAATCTTCTATTTGATATGTTATTTCGCCAATTAATCGTTTGAAATCAGCTGCATAATCATCATAAAACCAGGACGCTTCTACCCTACTTGTAAAGTTATTTTCTTCTTTTCCAAACTTCCAACCCAAGCCACCTCCCGCATAAAACCGATTTTCAATCATCCAATAAGGATAACCAGATGAAAGTGCAACGGTTGTTTTTCCGATAGAAGATTTCAAATAGGAAGCTTCAATAAATGGTATTAATCTTGATTTTTTTTCTTCTCCATTGTCCAAACCAATTTTGGTTGTGATGGAACCTTGATAGGAATCGGAAGTTGAAGCTGCACTATTGGAATTACTTTTCGTATAATAGTTTGCTTCGAATGCAAAACTTGTATTTATAATCCCGAATAAGTACCTATCGTGATATAAATTCCCTTGTGTTCTATAGATATTCTTACTATAAGCTGGGCCACTTTCGGATGGAAATATTTTAATTTCTGCAGAAGTAAATTTTTTGTTTTTAGAATAATTTCCACCTATTCCAAATTGAAAATAATACTTTCCAAAATCACTATATTCACCTCTTAGTTTTGACCAATATTGTAGCTTTTCAAAGTTTTCAGGATTGCTAAATTGATATTGAAGCCCGTATATTGAATGGGTAATATTATCAGGATCTTCAATTTCAAACTTAATTTTGTACATTTTACTTAATGTATATGCTATTGAATGTTGATTTTTACGTTTATCATGAAAATTATAAGACACTTCGCTTTTTATTGCCGAAGCAGCTGTTTTATTACTTTCTAATGAAGAGTTGATGTCTACAAAATTTCCAAATACTTTTCTGTTTTTTCGCAATAGTTCTTGCTTGACATTAGCATATAACAAATCAGGAAAATTCAATAGTAATTCTTGTTGTAATTCAGTTTCTACATAAATCACCTCTTTGTTCAATGAAGCTTTCAAATTTTCCTTTTGAAGACTTTCAGGTAATGAATTAGTCAAAATCCAGGCATCTTTAAACCGACCTAAATCGAAATAAACGGAACTCATTATTGCTTTTGCCTTATAATCGCTTGGGGATTTAAGAATATAGTTATCGTATTCGGATTCTAAAAATTTGTATGATTTCAATTCAATTAACCAAGACATTCCAATTGAAAAATCAATGTTATCGGCATATAACGACCAATCATACGCTTTTTTGTATTCATTATTATCTACATAAAGCCAGCAAATATCTTCCGCCAAATTTTTATATTTTATAGCGGGTAAAATTAGCCTTAATTCATCCATAGCTTCTTTCGGTTCGTAAGTTAATAGATATTGCAAATACAATTGGTAAATTTCAAAACTAGAATCAATTTCCATTAAATTTAGTAATGCCACTTTAATTTTAGTTTGATTTTCAGGTGTGTAAAAATCTGCAATATAACTTTTCAAAAGCGCCACATCATAAGGTGTAATTAGTAATTGCGCACTAAGCCATTTTTCTCTAGCCATATCGTTTGGATATTCTACTAATTTGATCAACTCTTTCGAATACATTATGTTTTCTGATATTGGAAATTTTTTGCAGTGTTCTTCCAAAAATTCCCAAACACTGTCCCCCTTATCATCCCAATTCATATATTTTGCATACTTATTCCAAGTCAAATAGTCAATTTTTGCTTCAGAAACCATTTTTTGTTTCAATTCTGCAATTTCAATTTTAAGTAATTTATCAGAATCTATTGCATCGAGTTTTAGAGATAACTGATATTTACTTACATTCTGTTGAAATTCTATGGATTGAGTTTTAGCAGTTTCCATTGCTTGTTTTCTTTCATATTCAGAAAAATAATTTAAATCTGGCAAACTCAATTGTGATGCAATTGTGAAAATTGTATATAAATTGCCTAACAATAAGGGAGTTTTTGTAAATCGTACAACTTGTTTTTTAAGTGCCGCTTCCATTTTATCCGTATTTTCAGAGCTGACATACATAAACCAATATTGTTTGTCTGAAATTGATTCTTCTGGTTTTAATTCTTCAACGGTAAAAACCCCGTTATTAGTACTGAAATTATAATTAGAAGCCCGCCAATCCAATACAATATTAGCAGCTTCACCAGCATTCAAAAACCGTATTAGAGGAAATGATTTAGTCATTTTATTTAGATAATTATTGAATTCAGAATACATTCCAACATTTTTCCCATTGGTTTTATGCCAACCCAAATTCAACGAATTTCTAGAATCATAATTACCTTGCGTTCCGTCTTTATGGCTACTTGTTTGATAAACATCATCTGGATGAACAAAATGTGTCCAAATTCCGGTGTATAAATAAGCAGATTCTTGGCTGTATTTTTGAACATTATTCAAATAATAGCCATACGTAATTCTAGGATAATCAAATAAATTTTTGTTGTAGGGATCAAAATCAAATTCCCGATTTTCTCCATCTGATAATTCTCCGTTAAAACTACTACACATATATTTTAATGATGGTATCGCGCTTTTGAGCTTATTAATTCCCATTTTATCAATATAATTTGATGGAGGTACATACGAAATTGGTAATGGTCCAAAATCACTTACATTCCATTTTTTCTTTACTGCATTTAACGATGTTAATATAAAATCTGGATTTTTCCACAATTGTTTATTTAATTCCGAATGATTGTAACCATGAAATGCCAATTCGTGCCCATTTTTTTTGGCGTCTTTAACAAACCATTCACTTAAAGATTGAACTTTATTTTCAAATTTAATTTTATTTAAATCCCATTGATTAAACAAAAAAGGAGGTTCAACCTTATTTTTATAATCAAAAGTTATCAGTACAGAATAACTAATATTAAACCGTTTTGCAATTTTTAGCATGTCAGGCCACCATACATTTTTTACAAAATCTTTGGAAGAAAGATTCATTTCAGAGGCTATTGGTTCACTTTTAATATCAAAAAGCGGACACGGAAAATCATCTAAGAAAATGGTGCTTGTATTAGCAATTGGATATGGAATTCCTTCTAATCCCTGTAATATTCCTGCAAACAAAAGTCCTCTGTCCCTTTTCTCAAATGTTTTTTGAAAATTAAATAGGATGACTTTTCCTTTCCCAACTTTATTTTCTAGAATAATTGGATAATTTAAATCATTGACAGCTGTTGCTAATATTTTTATATTTTTAGAGAAATTTTCTTTTGCAAATCCATAATGTAATTCTTCATTATTCATTTTAACACCTTTAAAATTAGGAAGAATGGGGTTTTTAAAATAAAATCCTTTTGCAGTAATGTCAGTGAAATTGTCTGCTTCAGGTTTGAAGCCCAAGAGATACGCTATTCTCTTATCTACATTTGCAATTGGGTAGAAAAAAGTACCGCCATTTGAAACAAATTCAGTTATTTTAACAATTCCAGCATCACTTAATTTGATTGTTTTTGACAAACAAATAACTCTTGTAGTTGGTGAAAAAGAGGGAGAATTATTCCAATTATTAATATCGGTTGTTTTGTATGGCAACTTAGTATAATCGCAAACCTTTTTAATATTGTCATTAAATTTTAAACTTTCAATATCAGAATTATCTAATAAAAACTCAATTATTGGTGGTTGGATATTTTCTGAATACCTACGAAATTCATCGGAATTATTTTTAGAATCGGAACTAAATTCTGAAAAATTATCAATTTCGAAAGAATCAATCGTTCTACAATTAGATAAAAAAAACAGAGCAAAAATTGTTAGAGAACTATAATAAACTCTTTTTTTTATTGGTACTACTTTCATAATTAAAATATTAAATCTGAAATTTTACTTGAATTTGGTACATTTATAATTTCATAAACTTTGAAATTAGCATTGGATTGAAAAAGTTTAATTAATCTACCACGTTTTTTTAATACCTTTAAATGTTTGATTATTTTCTTAGTATTTTCATCCTTATAAATGAAAAGTAAAATACTATTTGGAAGTACAACTTGCGGATTTTTCTTTAAGTAATTATGATTTTTAAAATTCTTAAAATAAGTAGCGTCTTTAACTAAATAACTATCTAAAAACTCCGAATAATTAATGAAATAATGATTGTTTTCGCTTATTATTTGTGTTGTGTTTTGATCGACAACTGCAAAAGAATATGGAAAATAATTGGAATAGATTTTATCATAAACATCCAATATTTGAAGCGATAAATCATTCTGTTTCGCAATTTTATTAAGTACTGTTCGCTGTAAATATATTGCAAAATAGACTACCAAAAATGATGAAATTGCCGTTAAATAGTTATGGGTCTTATAGATTTTTTTTGTTAACGGATACACTATTCTTAAAACAATTCCAACAGAAAATCCAATTACAATTGGAAAGAATACAGCCATCGATTGCAACATTAAATCCTTATCAACCCAATTATTTGTGATTTTCAACAAAGCAATTAACAGTAAGAAATACAACAAAAAAGCGAGGGCTGAATTCCAGTTTTCTTTTAAAATTATAATAAAGTATAAAACAAAAATACTGCTTCCAAAAGCGATAATACTATAGTAATTAAGGAGTGAATTTATTGGAATTATGAGTTGCGGATTATACGTATAGGAGTTAACAGAAATAATATTAGAACGGATAAAATCATTAAAGTCAATTTGAAAAGTTATGGACATAATGTAATAACTACCAAATACAAGTGCCGCAGATAATGGAAAAGAAACAAGTGCAACCCAAAACCTGAAGGAGAGATTATTATTGCTTAGAAATACAGAAATCAAGAGAAATGGTGGAATGAGGACGCAAAATGCAAATAAATCTATTAAACCAATACTAGTATATGCACATAAAAAAATCAAAAAAAATGAAATTCGTTTCAACTTCAATTCATTTGGATTTATTAAAAAATAAAAGCTTGGAATAGCTATTGTTAGTGCTAGAAAAATAGGATTTCTTTGGATTAAAAAATTCAGATTTACCGGCATAATTGTTAGCAATACTGCAAAAGAAAGTGCGGTAACAATTGGAGCAAAATATTCCGAACTGCTGCTTTTTTTTATCAACCAAAAAAGGATAATTACAAGTAGAATTGATTCGAAAACACTTATCGATTGTAATGCAATTTCGGGACTTATGTCGAAAATTTTGGCATAAAAATTAGTATAAGCCAACTCCCCTATTATTATATTATTGGGGTAAAACCAAAATTGTTTGTCTAAATTAAAAATTATTTCTAAATCGCTATTCCAACTATTTGACAACAAATAAAAGTCGTATTTTAGGAAATAAAACCTAGATACAAACGTCAGAAGTATTGCAAAAGCTATTAAATAATAGAGAAAATTGTTATTAATACTATTCGTTTCTTTTTTTTTTATTGAAAACCAAGATTTAAAAGTTGCGCTTAATTCAATTTTTTTTAAACTTTTTATAAGCGCATTTTTAATTTTAGAATTGAAATATACAATTGGATTTTTCAGGTTTTGAATTCCAATTAATTCAATTGTGATTAACAACGCAAGGATTAAAAGTGTGTTTAACAAATCAAAAATATTCAGTTGAACGGTTATAAAAATTATAATTCCTAAAATCGCACCATATTTGAACCATTGAAGCACGACAAACTCAACGAAATTATTAGAAGTCGATTTGTTGATCCATTTTTTATTGATTAAATATAAAAACAGAAATAGTACAAAAAATCTTAAAAAGCCAATTACTATTGAATTTGACAGTATCATAATTTATTTATTTAATGAATTTTGGGGTTGTTTGAAGGTTTATATTTCCAATAAAATAGTCAAACCTTGATGGCTTAATTCTTTTTTCGATGGCTTCACGAAGTTGAATTGTATTAGCATATTCAATGAGGAGAATAGGCAAATGATATTTTTTTTTTATTGAAATCAGCTTACTTAAATACATGTCAAATTCAAATTCGTCTCTTAATTTATATGAATTATCATCAAAAGTATAATTACTTGCGACCGATTCAACTACTATTGAATCAATGTATTGCCCTGTTTCGTCAATAAGTTCCAATCCTGCATTCTGGATTAAAATATGGTTAAAATATTCCGTTTTTATTCGCTTTATCAATTGAACAACTAATGCTTTTTGATTGGATTGCGGTCCGTATTCAGAAAAATTATCAACGTTGTCAAGGAATAAACCATCGAATCCATTTGCCAAGATGTTGTCAACCATTTTCATTAGTAACGCTGTTGTTTTCTCAGAATTTAAATTGAGATAATGACTGTTCCAAACTTCATTTTTACCAGAAAAATCAAAGTTAAATTGCTGAAAATAAGTAGAATTGGTATTGATTTCCCCCAAACTTATGTAAGCAACAACTTTCTCATTTTGAGATTTTATTCTTTGGACTTCATAAAAAGTATAATATTTAGATTCCAAAATCACATAGCTGTAGCCTTTTATGGATTCCGGCTCTAATCTCCCATAACAAACGAATACAGAATTCTTATTAATTCCATTTCCAAGTGCATCGGATACAAGCAACGAAGGCAAAACGAATAATATGATTTTAATAAGCTGCATAATAGAAATAGTCTAATTTGTTAAGAAAATTGATTGTGGCTTTGAGCGTAATTGACATAAAAATTATTGAACCCACTAATAGTCCAAAAACACTGTATTCATACGATATAAATCGACTGCATAAAAATCCAATAAAAATATTCGTTATAAGAGCAATTACGATAGCCTTTAGTGGTAATGATGGCTGACTTAACGTGAATAAATAAAGAGTGTTTAACATTCCCCAGGCCAAAAAAACATAACTAATTCCACCAATAATACTAACATTTATACTTACTAAATCTAAAGTTTCTTTAAAGTGTGCACTATATCCCCAATTTGAATTCATTACATTGTAGATTAAAATAAATATCAAAAGGGAGGTTATTATAAGAAGAAAAATATGCTGCCAATACATAATTTTCAATTTTTGATTGAACGTTTTTGGTGCTTTAAAACTGGTATTTTTTTGTTCAATATCCAAAAACTTACTGAAAGAAGCTACTCCAAATTCCAATACTCCTGAAAGTAAAAGAAATACTAAAATGGCAATATCCATTCCTAATTCATAGTTTTTATCGAAATAAACAACATATGGTAATTGTCCATTTTTTGTTGAAGACCAAGCCAATATTCGGTCTATAAATAGGAACAAGTACAACCCCAAACCATAAAAAAAATAGTGGTAATTGTGATACAGAAATACATTTGGCTTAACCACAATATTGAAATTGGTTTTTGCCTTGCGAAGTAATTTTTTGAAAAATAAGTGCAAATAGATTTTAGAAATAATAATTGCCGAAATGATACCAATCCAATGTGTAAAATAGATTGATAAATTTGTTTGTGTTTTTAATAATACTGCGATTATAGTTCCCATAAAAATGGACAATGAAATTACCCAGCGCTGCTGAATAGTATGTAAAGGCGCTAAATGCAATAGTAAAGTACCTATCAAAAAAGCATACGAAAAAACTATAAATACAACTCCAAAAGGGTATAAATGAAAGAAAAAATTGCATATAAAAACAGTTACCAAAACAAGAAACAAGGCAGAAATCCCAATTTTAAGAAGATAATTCACAGCGTTTTTTGTCATAATAAAGTCATCATGATGCCAATAAAAAGAAGCTTGTCGACCAATAACTTGAACAAAACCTCCTGTTGCGACCAATCCAATTATAACACCTAATACTACAGCTGTTGATTGCACCTGATTGAACCCAACAAAAGTCCATAAGGAATATCCAAAAAAAACAATAGCTAGAATTTGTAAAAAAACAGGTAGTAAATGGAATAATCCTAATGGGAAATAATGCATGAAAATTTTCGCTTTTACCCACAAATAATCCGAGATTTGAATTACTTCGGGATTGTTTTTTGAAACAGTTTGTTCTTTAAGATTTTTAGCTCCTTTATGTTCATCAGAAGTGGTTAATTCTTGAAAAATTGAATCTGCAAGAAAATGAATTGACGGTACTCCAAAATCCATTTCAGTGTCTTTATTTCGTATTCCTAAAGATTCAATTGTAGCCATAACAACTTTATTACTAACAGGTTTTCCGATTTTATCTTTGATTGAAAGTAATAAAGATCTGGTATTTATTGTATGATTTTCCATATTAATTTGGGAACAAAATTTTATTTATATTTACTTATGAAGCCTCTTGGTGTGTTTCTAAAACAAATAATTCATTTGTTTCTCTTTTTGGATTCAGTACACTTTCATAAGCATTTTCATATTCAGAAATAAACTTCTCAATAGTGAAATTATCCAGAATCTTATTTCTTCCATTAATTCCCATGAGCGTTCGCAACGAATCGTTTTTTAACAATTCAATGACTTTATTTCCAATATCTACATAATCTTTCGGCTTACAAATAAAACCACAATCTTCATCTAAAGCTTCAGAAACACCACCAACATCTGTTGCAACCACTGGAATTCCACAACTCATGGATTCCAATATCGTATAAGGAAAACCTTCAGAAATTGATGTCAAAATTGAAATATCACCCTCCGAAAAAATTAAATTTGGCTTTTCATGAAATCCTGCCAAAATGAAATTATTCTTCAATCCTAATTCGTAAATCAATGCTTCACATTCTAAAGTATATTCTGGAACTGCATTATTATCGCCATAAACTAAATATTTTATATTGGGGATTTCCATTTTTACAATTGCACACGATTTTATCATTGTAATAATATCTTTTAATTCAAAAATTCTTGCGGCAGCAACAACAGTTGGAATTCCTACTAAATGATCCGGTTTTGGAACAGGTTTAAATAATTCATGATCAATTCCGTTGTAAATTACCTCTATGTTTTTTGGATTGGCACCGTATAATTTCTCCCAAATGATATTAAATTTATTAACCGACAATATCAAATCCGCTTTGTGATATACTAATTCAGTGACACATTCCGAAAGTTTTATCAAGAATTTTTTAAGGAAAAAAGAATACTCCGACGAGTTTATTGCCAACAAACGTTCGCGAATAAAAACACCGTGTTCGGTTGCAATTATAGGCGTTCCATACTTATATTTTAATATTAAAGCTGGAATTACAGGAAATCCTGAGATTGTTAAATGTGATATATCTACTTTAGGTATTTCAATGGATAACGGAATTAAAAAGCGATAAAGCCAACGCATACCAACCGTTAAATCATACAATGAAACATTTTCATCATTTTCATTTTCAATAACTTCTGTAACAATATGACAAAAAGACCGCCATATAATGCTACTTTTCATTGTCTTTTTGTAATCATTTTTCTGAAAAAATTGCCACATTTCAAAGAAGGTCATGTCAAAATCTTCTCTATTTCTAGTTTCTGTATAAATAGACGTTAGAAATCGTTCGAAAATGGGTAAGAAAACATGAAGAATTTGAAGTTCATTATCATTCTCTTTTCGTTCCGCAAATTCAAAATAAGGGCTTCCGTAATTTATGAGTTCTTGAGGTTCCAAAGGTGACCAAAGCGGCACTTGAATGACATTTTTCACGTTTTCACTTAATTTATATTTTGGTTTTAATTCAAGATTGGCATTTATAGAATAAAGTGTATAATCAACATTTTTAATTTTATTACACAACATATCAGCCCATGTAGAAACTCCACCGCCATTAAAAGGATATGTGCCTTCTAAAATCATTAAAACCGTGTATTTTTCTTTCATAATCATAAGTATTGAAAAGACATATTTTATAGAAAAGAGGTATTTTATAAATTTAAACCGTAGTCTTTATAGTATGTTTCTTAACAAATATAATTTGATAAAAGTGGGGTGAAAAATAGTTCTGATTAAAGAAGTATATAAACGACAAAATGCCTAAAATATTTATCTTAGGCATTTGGTGTTAATTGAAGTAAAAGTGAGAATTTTTAAAACTAATCAAATAGTGCTTCGCGTATTTTTTTTCCTATTAAAAGGTTTAATTTAATTTTGTAGTCCTCAACCAACCATTCTCGATAATTTTTTGAACAATGACTCAAGCAAGTTGCATATCGTTTCATTCTACACGTAATGTCATCATTGAGCTCTTTCGCTAAAACTTTTGCTTCTTTTAAATCTTCAGAATTATCAACGCACATCGACGCGTGTTGTTCTAAAGATTTATCCAAAACAATTTTAGATCGTAAATTCTGAGCAATTACTTTCTTGTGTTCCTCATCGACATCAAAAGTTACCTCGGCTGTATTCTTAAATTTCTCTCTTAATTCTGGTGGCATTTGATATTTAAAAAAGAGCTCAATTTCAACATCATCTCGAAGATTCTCAAGATAAAATTCTGGCGATTTAAAAATATGTTGCCAATCAATTGGTGCGCTCCAAAGTCCGAATCGAGCAGCGTTATTTCCTAAATCAATGACATTGAATGTATCCTTCTTTGGTAATTTCCTTGAACCCCGACCAATCATTTGATAGTATAATGTCAATGATTTTGTAGCTCTATTTAAAATAATTGTTTCCACACTAGGTTCATCAAATCCAGTTGTCAAAATTCCAACAGAGGTCAAAATTGCGTCTGGGGTATTCTTAAACCAAGACAAAATATCTTTGCGTTCTTCAGAACCACACGTATTGTCTAAATGACGAATTATATACCCTGCTTCTCTAAAAGTTTCATAAACAAATAAAGAAGTATTTATTCCATTATTAAAAATCAAAGTCTTTTTTCCCAATGATTTTTCTGTGTAGGCATGAAGTAATTTTTCTTGCATTATCATATTAGAATACAAATCATCGGAAGATTTTACTGTATAATCACCGTTAATTCCAACTTTTAATGAAGTTAAACCAACATCATAACTATAGGTAATAGCTTTTGCAAGAAAACCTTTGTCAATTAACGATGCAATTGTATCGCCAACAATTAACTCATCATAATTTTCATTCATTGGTAATTTTACATTAGAACTCAATGGCGTTGCAGTAACACCTAGAATAAATGCATTTGTAAACGAACTTAATAATTTTCTAAAAGAATTATAATGTGCTTCATCAATAATAACCAAACCAACATTGTCTAAATGTAGTTTTTCATCATTAATTCGGTTTTTTAAAGTTTCAACCATTGCAACAAAACAAGAATAATCGTTCTGATCGGGCAATTCTTTGATTTTGCTGTTGATTATTTTATTTTTTACATCAAAACCTTTAAGCATTTTTGAAGTTTGCTTGCAAAGTTCTATTCGGTGCGTCAAAACAACTACTTTTTTATTGTTTTTAGCTATATATTGTCTAACAATTTCAGAAAAAATAACAGTTTTTCCGCCACCAGTTGGCAATTGATATAATAAATGATGATTTTTAGGAGCGCTTTCTAGCCGTTCAAAAATAGCGTCAATATCTCCTTGTTGATAACCATAAAGCTCTTTTTTATCCTCAATTTCAATTTCTAACTCCTTATGTGGCATTTTTCTAATTATGAATTTTTGCAAAAATACACCTAAAAAAAGGTTATTCAAGCATAATAAAAGTATAAATCATAATTTATTTTAATATTCAAATCTTTCAATTATAGCATTAAACTCAAAAACATTAAACCATTCTTGCGCCTCAGCTTCTGTCCTAATGGCTTCTACCCTATTTTTGAATTCATATAGAACTCCATTTGCTATCATAAAACTAATTGCTTGCTCAAAAGAATTAAGTAAACTTTTATAAAATAATTCTTGTTTTATGACTTTTTCAGACGAAAATGTTTGAGCAATTTCGATAGAATACAACATTACATCGGCAATTATAAATGGATCAACGCCCAACATTATAAAGTGTTTTATGAATTTTTGGGCAACGGAACGCCTTGCTTTGGGTCTTTTTCCTCGAACAGGAAAATATTCATTGGAAATTTTGAGTTTACAATCTTGGACTAATTTGTTTTCATTTGGATTAAAAACAAAATTATAATAGGTTTTTACAGGAAGAAACTTGTCATATAGCGCTATGATTTGTTCTTCTAATTGTTGTTTATTGAGTTCATTTAGGTACTTTTTTAAATCTCGCTTACTCATATTAGTCCTTGTAATTCATACAAAAGTAAATTACTTTTTGATTCTTTCCATATTAATCAATGATAATAGTTAATTTTGTAGATCAAAATTTAATAAAATGCTTAAATCTTTTAAAATCATTGCTATTCTGGAAGGGATTTCTTATTTGGTATTATTTTCAAATATGCTTTTTATAAAACCGAATGATTTCATTTTATACCATAAACTGTTGTACCCGATTGGAATGTCACACGGAATACTTTTTATAGGATATGTAGCATTGGCAATTGTATTAAAGAAATCGCAACATTGGAACTTCATAAGTTTGGGAATCATTTTATTGGCTTCCCTCCTGCCTTTTGCAACTTTTTTTATCGAAAAAAAATATTTGAAAAATGCATAAATTAATTGAAAATATATTTGGATGGTGTGAACCGCTACTTAGAAATTGGGGCATGAATAATTCAATCGCTTTGTATATTAATGTTATAATTAATAGCCTTGTTTTATGCGCATTGGCTTACTCTATGTATTTGGTTTTTAGATTAGTTTTGGTGACAATTATAATTTTCATAGCTAAAAAAACCAAAACTAAATTTGATGATTTATTGGTTTCGAATAAAACTGCAAAATACATTGCCCATTTAATTCCGTTATTATTCATCTATAAATCGGTGCCAATAATTTTAAATGATTTTGTATATTGGGAAACAGTATTTGGAAAATTAGTCGGTGTTTATATTGTTTTATTATTGCTTTGGATTATTAGAACCGTTTTTAATGCCTTACGAGATCATCTAAAACAAACTCCAAAATACAGCGACAAGCCAATTGATAGTTACATTCAGGTTATCATGATTGTATTTTGGATATTCGGTTTAATTATTATCGTCTCTGAAATTTTTGATATTGACACACAAAAACTTTTAGCAATTCTTGGAGCTGCCTCCGCTATAATAATCTTAATTTTTCGAGATACAATTCTTGGGTTTGTTGCAAGTGTTCAAGTTTCATTGAATGATATGGTTCGAATTGGCGATTGGATAACATTTGACAAATTTGGTGCCGATGGAGATGTAATCGAAATTAATTTGGCTACCGTAAAAGTTAGAAATTTTGACAATACCACTACTACAATTCCTACCTACAGTATGATTTCTGATTCCTTCAGAAACTGGCGTGGAATGCTGAATTCTGACGGAAGACGGATTAAACGCCACATTCTTATTAAGGCGAATAGTATTCGTTTTATGGATGAAAGTGAGCTTGAAAATTTGAAGAAAATCCAATTGATAAGTTCCTATATTGTTCATCGTCAAGAGGAAATCGAGAAATTTAATTCTAAAAATAGTATTGATAAATCAATTGCCATTAACGGTAGAAACTTAACTAATTTTGGGTTATTTAGAAAATATATTACACAATATCTTCATAATTACGCTGGTTTGAATAAGGAAATGATATTGCTTTGCAGACAATTACAACCAACACAAAACGGCATTCCATTAGAAATTTATGCATTTTCAAATGACAAAAAATTTGAGAATTATGAATATATAATGGCTGATATTTTCGATCATATATTTGCTTCTATAAAATACTTTGACTTAGAAATTTTCGAATTATCTTCAAATTTGGAAGACTAATATATATCTGAATAGTTTATTTCAATCGATCTCGAACAAATTCGATTTCTGTTTTTCCGTGAGGTTGTGGCTTTCCGTCCAAACCAAGACTTACCATTGTAGTAGATTCAATTGTTATAATTGTTTCGCGAGTCATCATATTACGAGCCTCACATTTTAATGTTAATGAGGAAATTCCAAATTTCACAACATCAATACCAATTTCAATAATATCACCTTGTTTTGCAGAACTTCTAAAATTAATCTCTGACATGTGTTTGGTAACAATCCTTGTGTTTTCTAATTGTATAATAGAATATAAAGCCAATTCTTCATCAATCCAAGCCAATAATTTACCTCCAAATAAAGTACCATTAGGATTTAAATCTTCAGGTTTTACCCATTTACGCGTGTGAAATCTCATTGAATCTATTTTTTTTCAAAATTAAGTTATATAAAGAACACTTTTTAAAAAAAATTGATAAATTAATGGCAAGGATTTTAAAAAACTATAATTACAATAATGCCTATTTGTTTGAAACGAATAATTAATTACTTTTAAAGAAAAAAAATGAGTTCAAGAAATCAATTCATAAAGGAATTCCGAGGTGAAACTATAGGTGTTATTAATTCGGAAACTTCATCAGAGGAATTCTTTCAAAATCAAGTACTTCGGCCGATTTTAAAATTGCAAAACGATATTTTTATTGAGATTTTTAAAAATTATATTATAAAAAGTAAAGCCAATTTTGAAACTTTTACGATTGATAAGAAACTATATTTTATAGAAAATTGCATTCAAAACGACATGAAATTCCGAAGTTTGCTAAATGGAATTGTTATTGGACTATTTACAACCGATGAATATGTTATGTATTCCAACAACTCCTCCAATTTAAACAAACGAATAATGACAATGTTAATAGAACGATTGAAAAGTCAGTTACAATTATTATAATTTCATTTTTCTCTATCCTTCAAAACCGAAATTACATCTTTTAATTGGAAGCCCTTAGCTTGCAATAAAATCAAATAGTGAAAAAGTAAATCTGCACTTTCATCTAAAAAAAGCTTGTCATTGTTATCTTTCGCTTCAATAATAACTTCCACCGCTTCCTCACCTACTTTTTGAGCAATTTTATTGATTCCTGATTCGAAAAGCGATACAACATAACTTTTATCTGAAGAACTGTTTTCTTTTCTATTTTTAATTGTATTTTCTAATTTTGATAAAAATCCATAAAACTCTGTATTAGATTCTTGCCAACATGTGTCTGAACCTGTGTGACATGTTGGTCCTTCTGGTTGAACTTTAATTAATAGAGTATCACTATCGCAATCAATCTTCAACTCTATTACATTTAAAAAATTACCACTTTCTTCTCCTTTTGTCCATAATCTATTTTTGGAACGACTGAAAAAAATTACTTTATTTGTTAATAATGTTTTTTCGTAAGCTTCCAAATTCATATAACCAAGCATCAAAACTGTTTTGGTTTCACTATCTTGAATGATTGCTGGAATCAATCCGTTTTCGCTTTTTGTAAAATCTATTTTCATAATCGTATTGGTATTGCTTTGTTTTTTAATGCTGTTTTTAAATCTTTAATTTCTATTTCTTGATAATGAAAAACACTTGCTGCAAGGGCTGCATCTGCTTTTCCAATTTCAAATACATCTATAAAATGTTGGATTTTACCTGCTCCTCCAGAAGCTATGATTGGAATGTTCACCGTTCTTGATAATCGCTCCAAAGCATCATTTGCAAAACCATTTTTTGTACCATCATTGTTCATAGAAGTGAATAGTATTTCTCCCGCACCACGTAATTCAACTTCTTTTGCCCATTCAAACAAATCCAAATTAGTAGCTATTTTGCCACCTACAAGATGAACTTTCCAAACGCCTTCAATTTGTTTTGCATCAATAGCAACAACGATGCATTGGCTACCAAAATTCGATGCTAATTCATTAATCAAATTTGGATTTTTAACTGCAGATGAATTGATTGCTATTTTATCAGCACCATTATTTAGTAGCAGTTCCACGTCTTTAATAGATAAAATACCACCTCCAACTGTAAATGGAATATTGATTGTTGCAGCAACTTTTCTAACCAAATCTATCAGTGTTTTTCTTTCTTCTTCAGTTGCAGAAATATCTAAAAAAACCAATTCATCAGCTCCTTCATCTGAATATTTTTTGGCTAATTCAATTGGATCACCGGCATCTTTCAAATCTAAAAAATTGATGCCTTTTACCGTTCTTCCATTTTTAATATCCAAACAGGAAATTATTCTTTTTGTAAGCATTTTATCTTCTATTTATCATTTAAAATATAATTTTCAATTTGTTTTAAGGTTATTCGACCTTCATAAATTGCCTTCCCGATAATCGTCCCTTCGCAGCCCATTTCTGCAAGTCTTGGCAGTTCTTCAAATGTTGAAATCCCTCCAGAAGCTATTAATTTAATAGTGGAAATTTCAGCTAAAATCCTACTATAAAGCTCAAAACTTGGTCCTTCAAGCATTCCATCTTTTGAAATATCGGTACAAATTACATATTGAATCCCTTTGTTTTGATAACCTTTTATGAATGAAATTAAATCCACATTTGAATTTTCTAACCAACCTGAAACCGCTACTTTTTCATTTAAAGCATCTGCGCCAAGTATTATTTTTTCTGAACCATAATATGAAATCCAATTTTCAAATAATTCAGCGTTTTTAATTGCAATACTTCCACCCGTAATTTGGCTGGCACCACATTCAAAAGCAATTTTAACATCTTTATCCGATTTTAAACCACCTCCAAAATCAATTTTCAAATTCGTTTTAGCAGCAATTTGTTCTATTATCTTATAATTTACAATTTCACTTGATTTTGCACCATCCAAATCAACCAAATGCAAAAATTCAATTCCATGATTTTCAAAGGATTTAGCGACTTCTAATGGATATTCGTTGTAAATTATTTTTGTTGAATAGTCGCCTTTTGAAAGTCGGACACATTTTCCATCTATTATATCTATTGCAGGAATAATTCTCATTTATACTATTTTTAAAAAATTACTTAAAATCTGTTCCCCAAATTTTCCACTTTTTTCTGGATGAAATTGAACTCCGTAAAAATTATTTTTATGTAAAGCAGATGAAAAAGAAACTTCATAATTTGTAGTTGCAATTGAATTTTCAGAATTTGGAACATAAAAACTATGAACCATATACATAAATTCATTTTCGGAAATACCCTTAAACAACTCCGATTTTAAATTATAAATGGCATTCCAACCCATTTGAGGCACTTTAACTTTTGAAGAAAATTTTATAACATTGACATCAAATATTCCTAATCCTTGCGTATTCCCTTCTTCAGAAAAATTACACATCAATTGCATTCCAAGACAAATTCCCAAAACAGGCTGTTTTAACTGTGGAATTAATTTGTCCAAACCGCTTTCTTTTAGTTTTTTCATAGCCGAACTTGCTTCGCCAACTCCTGGAAAAATAACTTTATCTGCTGATAGAATTTCATCTGAATTATTACTTAAAATACCTTCAAAACCTAATCTTTGTAATGCAAATCGAATGCTTTGAATATTTCCTGAACCGTAATTTAAAATAACTATTTTCATTTTTTTATTTAATTTATAACATTCCCTTTGTAGATGGTAAAATGAGTTTTTCCACATCCCTTTTGACAGCAGCTTTTAATGCTTTTGCAAATGCTTTAAAAATTGCTTCTATCTTGTGATGTTCATTAGTTCCTTCGGCCTTAACATTAATATTTGCCATTGCTCCATCAGAAAATGACTTAAAAAAATGCAAAAACATTTCTGTAGGCATTTCACCAATTTTTTCCCGCTTAAAATCGGCATCCCAAACCAACCAATTTCTACCTCCAAAATCCAAGGCAACTTGCGCCAAACAATCGTCCATTGGCAAACAAAATCCGTAACGTTCAATTCCCAATTTAGAACCTAAAGCCTTTGAAAAAACTTCTCCTAAAGCGATTGCAGTATCTTCAATTGTGTGATGCTCATCAACTTGCAAATCACCTTTTACGTTTATTTCTAAATCTATTAGTCCGTGTCTTGCAATTTGATCTAACATATGGTCAAAAAAAGCAATCCCTGTTTCAATCGAACTTTTTCCTATTCCGTCTAAATCAATTTTTATAAAAATATCGGTTTCATTTGTTTTTCTATAAATTTCAGAAGTTCTATTTTCTAACTTTAAATTCTCATAAATTGCTTTCCAAGAAATGGTTTTCAATACGATAGATTTTTCAATTTCATCTAATTTCAATTTAGATTCTTGACTTCCTAAATTTTCATTTTTATTGATAAAAATTGCTTTGCAACCCAAGTTTTTCGCCAATTCAACATCGGTAATTCGATCTCCAATTACAATAGAATTTTCCAAATCATATTCAGAATTACCAATATATTTAGTTAACATTCCTGTTCTAGGTTTCCGATTCGGCGAATTTTCTTCGGGCAAACTGCTATCAATAAAAATTTCATCAAAGACAATTCCTTCATTTTCGAAAGCTTTTAATATGAAATTTTGAGTTGGCCAAAAGTCATTTTCAGGGAAACTATTTGTTCCTAATCCGTCTTGGTTCGTAACTAAAACCAATTCAAAATCCATTTCTTTGGCTATTTTACCCAAATATTGAAATACATTAGGATAAAATTCCAATTTTTCTAAACTATCCAATTGATAATCAATGGGTTCCATAACAATTGTTCCGTCTCTGTCGATAAATAATATTTTTTTTTCCATTATAATTTACTTAAAGCGTTAATTAATTTTTCGTTTTCTGATTTTGTTCCAATTGTAATTCTCAAACAATTTTCACATAACAATTGGGTTGTTCGATTCCGAATTACAATCCCGAAATCAATGAGTTGATTGTACCTTTTTGATGCGTTATCTACTTTGATTAATACGAAATTAGCATCCGATGGAAATATTTTTTCTATATATTTAATTTTAGATAACTGCTCAATTAATTCCCTTTTATTATCCAAAATAGTTTGAATTTCAATGTTGTATTTATCAATATCTATAATCCTTTCCAATGCTTTTTTCTGGGACAATACATTAATATTATAGGGTGGTTTTATCTTGTTTACAATTGCAATAATCGAGGCTGAAGCATATAAAATTCCTACCCGAATTCCAGCCATTCCAAACGCTTTTGACAAGGTTTGGGTAATTACTAAATTTGGATATTTTTCAATTTTTGAAAGCCAACTTTCACTTTTTGAAAAGTCAATATAGGCTTCATCTAAAACAATTAATCCGTTGAAATTATCGAGTAATTCTGAAATTGCTATATCAGAAAATGAATTACCTGTTGGATTGTTTGGGGAACATAAAAAAATTATTTTTGTATTTGCATCCACACTTTCGAAGATAGATTTTACATTAGGTTGAAAATCAGAATTCAAAACGATTTCTCTATTTTCAATCGCATTCAAATCCGCTAAAACTTCATACATTCCATAAGTTGGTGGCAGTGTTATTAAGTTATCTTTATTGGGTTCACAAAAAACTCTAATTAATAAATCCAAAACTTCGTCACTTCCATTTCCCAATAAAATCTGGTTTACATTAACTTTTTTCAATTCGGCTAAAGCCAATTTAACACTGTTTTGTTGCGGGTCGGGATACCTATTTACACCATTTTCAAATGGATTTTCATTGGCATCAAGAAAAATCATTTCTGTATTAAAATCCTTAAATTCATCACGCGCTGATAAATAGGATTTCATATTTGTAACGTTTTTTCTAACCAATTTATTTACATCAAATGTTCCCATTATTTATCTCTTTAAATTGTTATTTATAAATTCTAATCGAAGAGAAACTGCCATTTTGTGTGCTTGTAATCCTTCTGCTTCTGCCATGATTTCAATTGCATTACCAATATTTTGAATCCCTTTTTCAGAGATTTTTTGAAATGTCATTGCTTTTTGAAAACTGTCTAAATTCACACCTGAATAGTTCTTAGCAAATCCATTTGTTGGCAACGTATGATTGGTTCCCGATGCATAATCGCCCGCACTTTCTGGAGTGAAATTTCCAATAAAAACGGAACCTGCATTCTCAATTGCATCAACGAAAAAACGTTCGTTTTTGCAACAAATGATTAAATGTTCAGGACCATATTCATTTATTAAAGCTAGAGCTAGCACATCATTTTCAACATAAATTAATTTTGAATTTGCAATGGCTTTCTCAGCAATGGCTTTTCTTGGTAAATTTTGAATTTGCTTGCTAATTTCGGCTTCTACTTCATATAATATCGTTTTTGAAGTTGTTACTAAAATCACTTGGCTGTCGGTTCCATGTTCCGCTTGACTCAATAAATCAGATGCAATAAAGGAACTATTAGCACTTTCATCGGCTACAATTAGCAATTCGGAAGGTCCTGCAGGCATATCAATTGCAACTCCAAACTGGGTGGCCTTTTGTTTTGCAACAGTTACAAATTGATTTCCAGGCCCAAAAATTTTATACATCTTAGGAATAGTTGCAGTTCCAAAAGTCATGGCGGCAATCGCTTGGATTCCTCCAACTTTATAAATTTTAGTAATGCCACATAATTTTGCGGAATATAAAATTGCAGGATGAATTTCTCCTTTTTTATTTGGTGGCGAGCAGATAATTATATCTTTACAATTTGCAATCTTTGCAGGAATAGCTAACATTAATACCGTTGAAAATAAAGGGGCAGTTCCTCCAGGAATATACAATCCTATTTTTTGAATAGGTCTTTTTTCTTGCCAACATACTACTCCTTCTGTAGTTTCAACTTCCATTTTTTGTACTTTTTGAGCTTTATGAAATTTCTCGATATTGGCTTTTGCTAAATTTATCGCCGCTTTCAATTCATCAGGTATTTCATTTATTGCAAATTCCATTTCTTCTTCTGAAACCGATATGTTTTCTAAAATAATACCATCAAATAATGACGTATATTTTGATAAAGCAACGTCTCCTTTTGTTTGAACTTCTTTAAATATTTGAGATACAAGTTCATCTAATTCAGCATAATTTGAAGTTGGTCTTTGCAAAATAGATTCCCAAGTAGATTGAATTGGATTTAATATTATGTTCATTTTTTAAGTTTTAAAGGTTAAATTAATTGTATTTAAAGCACCATTTTTTGAATTGGACATACTAAAATACCTTCGGCTCCAGCTGCTTTTAATTGATCGATAACATCCCAAAATAAGTCTTCATTTATTACAGAATGAACACTGCTCCATCCTTTTTCTGCTAATGGCATTACAGTTGGACTTTTCAAAACTGGTAAAATTTTACTGATTAATTCAATTTTATCATTGGGCACATTCATCAAAATATATTTTGAATTTCTAGCTTTTAGAACCGATTGAATTCGGAATTGTAACTTGTCAAGAATTACTTTTGAAGTAACAGAAATTTTAGGAGAAACAGCTAAAACAGCTTCACTTTTATAAATTACTTCTACTTCTTTTAAATTATTTTTGAACAAAGTGCTACCACTTGAAACAATGTCAACAATGGCATCTGAAAGACCAATATTTGGCGCAATCTCAACAGAACCAGATATTTGGTGTAACTCAACTTGAACTCGCTTTGAAGAAAAATAATCTTTAACTGTATTAGGATAGGAAGTTGCGATACGTAAACCTTCTAAATCTTGAATAGAATTGTATTCAAATGATTTTGGAACTGCAATGGAAACTTTACATTTAGAAAATCCTAATTTTTCAATTACTTGAATATTTTTACCTTTTTCAATCAATAAATTATCACCAACAATCGCGGCATCTACAACGCCATCGATTAGATATTGAGGAATATCTGAATTTCGTAAATACAAAACTTCAAGTGAAAAATTGGAAGCTTCGGCTTTGAGTTGGTCGTTACCATTATTGATAGCAATTCCACAATCCTTAAGAATTTGGATACTTTCTTCATTTAAACGACCTGATTTTTGAATTGCAATTTTTAGAGTACTCATTATTTTAAATTAAATTTGAATGAGTACAACTTGGATAAAACAAAAAACCCGTTTGATGTACTCAAACGGGTTTTAGAAATTTGTGAATTACACGTATAACATTAACACATCGCTTGAGAGCAAATATGGAAATGATGTTGATGTAAATTATTTTGAAACATTTTTTGTTTTATTTATAATGCAAATGTAAATGAAAAAGTAACTACTATTACAAACTTTGTAAAAAAAACAATTTAATCTTCGTCATTTTCGCCTTCTTCGCCACCAGCATTTTGTTCTGCACCAACTGTAATAATACTATTCATTCTAATTTCAGTATGACGGATTTCCCCTCCTGTAGTTCCTACACTTTTTGTTAAAACTCCAGCAACTAAAGCTAAAGCTAATGTTATATAGGAAAAAATAGTAGCAAACTTATATTTTTTATACGATGCAAATAGAGATAGTAATCCGAAAAAACCTGTGGCATACATAATAATAGCAAATTTTTCAGCAATTTCTTCGTGCTCGTGAATGATTTGTTTTCCCACAGAAGGCATATCCTCAACCAATTCCTCAGCTCCTTCTCCCGTTCCCATACTAAATGCAGCAAAAATAGCGGCTACAGCAAATAAAACATAAGCCGTGTTTTTTAAGGTATTATTTTTTACTATTATACCTGTTGCTAAAATTCCTAAACCAAAAATTGTCCCTATTATTGGAAAGTGGTTCACCACCATGTGTAAATGTGCGTCGTTCATAATTATGTTATTTAATTTATTACTATTTTTATTATTATTTATCTTTCAAATCTATTTAAAGTTAAAATGGAAATAGATGATATTTATCAACTATCGGATTAATTAACAAGAATTTAGTACTGAAAATCTATCCTGCTAATGAAACCCCAATTAAAGATCCAATTCCATAAGTAACTGCAGCTGCAGCTAAACCAAAAGCAACTTGTCTGAATCCAGAAAATAAAATGCTTTTCCCTGTTAATAATGTTATGGCTGCACCAATTCCGAATAATCCAATGATGCTACTTCCAATGCTTAATAAAATAGCATTTTTTCCATCTAAAATCATAAATGGATATAAAGGAATAATTGCTCCTATTGAAAACAATAGGAATGATGCAATTGCAGCTTCCCATGCAGAACCTCCCAATTCTTCTTTATCAATCCCTAATTCTTCCTTAATAATAGCGTCAATGGCAGTTTCAGGAGATTCAAATGCTTTTTCTGCCAATTTCTTCGCCTCTTCAACATTCATTCCTTTTGCCTGATACAACAATACCAATTCTTTCTTTTCTTCTTCTGGTGATGCTTCTAATTCTTCCATTTCCAAGTCAATTTGGCGTTGGTTCAACTCACGTGAACTTTGAACAGATAACCATTCTCCCAATGCCATTGAAATTGCACCTGCCATCAATCCCGCAATTCCAGTTAACAATATAGTATTATTAGAAACCGCTGCGCCTGCAACTCCCATAACCAAACTCATATTGGACACCAATCCATCATTTGATCCTAAAACCGCAGCTCGAAGCGCATTGCCACCAACAGATTTATGACGACTTTCAAATTTTGATAGAAATCCTCCAGAAACATTTAAGGCCTTGTTATTATTAACGGCTTCTATAATATTTAGGTGGTTGTGTTCAAAACCATTTAGTTTTTCTCCATTTTCTATTTTATTCTTAATAGCATTTACAGCAAATTGCTTTTCAATATCTGACAAACTACTAATAATAGAACTGTATCCAAAAAGTTTACCCAATTTCAATTGCAATTTAGCTCTTGAAGAAGGTAATGGCATTTCATATTTAGCATCAAATTCTCTAACCTTACCTAGCATGTGTTTAGCATGACCTTTTTCGATATCTGCTAAACTTTTTAAAACGCGATTCAAGGTTTCGTCAGATTGAATATCTGCGATGCTATTGTATAGAAAAGCGGTGTCTACTTCTATTTGTAATTGTTCTTTTATTTTGTTTAAATCCATTTTATTATACTATTTGTTCTACAAAACTAACATTATATCAACAATATATACTTAAAAGCTACTTAACATCTCCTTTTGAAATCCTTAAAATTACTATGGTTCCACTATTTTCTTTACTAGAAATTTCAATTTCTATGTCGAGTATTGCGCAAGCTCTTCTAGCAATTGACAAACCTAATCCAGTCCCTTTGATTTCAGTATGATCATTTGGTTCGGCTCTAAAAAAGGGGTCAAAAACTTTACTAATATTTTTCTTCGAAATCCCAATTCCGTTATCTATAATTGAAATGATTAAATTGCTATTATCATTTGATAAAGTTATGACAACCTCTCCATTATCTTTCGAATATTTTAAAGCATTTGATATTAAATTCCCAATAACAATCGAAAATAAATAATTGTCAGATTTAATAATGTAGTCATCAGAAAAATTGTGTTTAACCGCAATTCCTTTCTTTTTAATTTTATCAGAATACCTTGATAATACATCTAAAAAAATAGCGTTTATAGAGATTTCTTCGTGTTTGCTATTTTGCTTTTGGTTTTCAAAACGAGCTAATAATAAAAGTTCGGAAACCAAATTATTTAATCTATCGACTTCTTTAATACAAAAATCAATTTTTTCTAAATATTCAGTTTGATTTCTTGGCTTTCTAATCAAAACTTCCAAAGTTCCCTTAATTACTGCCAAGGGCGTTCTTAATTCGTGTGAGGCATCGGATGTTAATTGTTTTTCTCGTTCCACAGCATTTTGAATTCTATCCAACAAATCATTAATTGTTTGGGATAGCAACTGCAATTCATCTTTATTTATAGGCAAGTCAATCCTAGCGTTTAAATTTTCTTGAGATATTTTATCAGCAGTTTCAATAATATTTAATATGGGTTTGATACTTCGTCCAGTAATAATTCGAGCAACTAAAAACAAGATTAACAATACAATTGGATAAAGAATCATTAATATATATAGCAACTTATTTAATATTGTAGTTGCTTCTTCTAATGATACAGCAACTAATAAGTAACCTCGAATTTGACTATTTTTAAATAAAGGAACTTGAATTTCTCGCACTAATTTTCCACCCAATTTAAAATCAGAAACAACATTTATGGTACTGTTTTTAGTGAAATGTAAGTTTTCAGTTCTAAGGTTTTCGGATTTTTCAATAATTTGTCCATGGGAGTCCGTTAATACTAAAAAAACAGGGTTCACAGAAATCTCATTGTGTTCTTGTTTTATCCATTCATTTTTGTCAATTAATTTTGTTTGGTTATCTACAAATTGAATTTTATCGAGATATTCTTCAACTTCAAAATTAATATTATCGTTTACGTTTTTATAAACTGAAAAAGAAATGATTGAATGAATAATAATAAAAACAACAAAAATAAGCATTGCGGTTGAGATACTATAGTAAAATGCAATTCTGCTTTTTAAAGATAATGGAAACATAGTTAAAGAATTTCATTAGCAATATAACCAATTCCTCGAATGGTTTTAATATAATCGTCTTCTTTGTTAAGATTTAATTTTTTACGAATTGAATTCATAAATACGTCAATTACTCCAGTATCGTAATCAAAATGAATATTCCAAACATCCTCAATAATTTGAGTTCTTGTGCAAACTTTTCCTTTGTTTTTTATTAAATAATATAACAATTCAAACTCTCTTTGAGTTAACGCAACAATATTTCTATCAACTAAAATTTGGTGTAATCCTACGTTTATTTGAATAGTTCCTAGCTTTAAAATTTCATTTTCGTCCTGATTTCGAAAATGAATTTTAATACGTTCCAATAATTCATCAAAACTAAATGGCTTTTTTATATAATCGTTCGCGCCTGCTTTCAAACCTTCAATAGTTTCTTGAATTGTATCTTTTGCAGTTAAAAAAATAATAGGAATCGTTTTGTTTTTTACTCTTATTGATTTACACAATTCCAATCCGTTCATTTTAGGAAGCATCCAATCCAATAAAATCAAATCAAAACTATCTTTTTTGAATAATTCAAAACCCATCAAACCATCTAAAGCAGTACTAATTTCGTAGCCTTCTTCTTCTAATCCTTGTTTCAAAAATTGAACAATTCCCACTTCATCTTCTACAATTAAAATTTTCATTTTGTCTGGTTTAACAACTCTTAACAAATATAGACTAAATATAAAAACGCACCTTTAAAATCAAGAAATTCTTAAGCTAAAGTTAAGTTTGTATTGCCTTATTTTTAAAATTTGTGAAATAAATTTACGTATTTTTACACAAATTAAATTCATGACATTTTTAAGAAAAACATCTCCATTTTATACGCTTGCATTATTTTATATTGTTGTAAGTTTCATTTTAAGAATTGTTTTACTTTTTCACCCAATCACACAAACTTCATTTGTGTTTATTGACACAATTAAGATTTTTGTTTTAGGATTACTTTCTGACTTTTTTGTATTTGTAGTAGCAAGTGCTTTCTTATGGTTGTATTTAATATTCATTTCCAATTCGAAATACCTGAAACCTTATGGTTATATTATTTTTGGATTGTTAGTTTCTCTTTTAATATATGTCAAGTTTTTCAATACTATCCTGAACGAATACGGTGGTGTTTTACCCGAAATTGGATTTGCTTTCATTGCAATCAAAACAACTTTATTTGGTTTATTATTATTTCTGCCTAAATACCGAGTTTCCATTCGTTACTGGCTTTTTAGCTTTGTAATCTTCTTATTTGTAGTGATTTTACTCCAAAATTCAATTAGCGAATTCTTCTTTTGGAACGAATTTGGAGTGAAATATAATTTCATAGCAGTAGATTATTTGGTTTATACCAATGAAGTGATTGGAAATATTATGCAATCCTATCCAGTGATTCCATTGTTTTCGACATTGTTTATTTTTGCTGGATTGGTTACTTATTTCATAGTAAAAAAATCAAAAAATTACATTGAAAATATTCCTACAATAGCAGAAAAAATTAAAATTTCAGGAGTGTATTTCGGACTATTTTCAATGTCACTTTTTGCAATCCCCTTTCTTTCAACCAAAGAAAATTCAGATAATATTTTTGCCAATGAATTAGAAGCCAACGGAATTTACAAATTCTATCAAGCCTTTATGAACAGCGAATTGGATTATTTTAAATTCTATAAAACGCTACCTCAAAAAGAGGCTTATGGTTTGTTAAATAATCAAATAGCTGGAAGTATGAGTGGAACAACCATAAGAAATATAAAAAGTGTTGCAGCAGAAAACCATAAAAATGTAGTATTAATCACCATTGAAAGCTACAGTGCCGAATTTCTAAAAATGTATGGAAATGATAAAAATATTACACCCTTTTTGGATAGTTTAGCAACAAAAAGTTTGGTGTTTTCTAATCTTTATGCTGTTGGAAACAGAACAGTTCGCGGGCTTGAAGCGGTGACTTTATGTTTACCACCAACTGCTGGTGAAAGTGTCGTAAAACGAGTTGATAATAAAGAGAAATTTTCAACTGGAAGCCTTTTCAAACAAAAAGGCTACAATGTAAAATATCTTTATGGTGGCGATGCTTATTTTGATAATATGCAAGATTTCTTCGTTGGAAATGGATATGAAATTATCGACAAAAAAACATTCAAACCTAACGAAGTGACTTTCCAGAATATCTGGGGTGTTTGCGATGAAGACATGTACAACAAGGCAATCACGGAAATGAATTCTGAATTCAAAGAAAATAAGCCGTTTTTCAATCATATTATGACGGTTAGCAACCACCGACCATTTACGTATCCAAATGATAAAATTGATATTCCTGGTGATGCGAAATCTCGTAATGGTGGCGTAAAATATACTGATTTTGCTTTGAAGCAATTTTTCAACCAAGCCAAAAAACAACCTTGGTTTGCAAATACTGTTTTCGTAATTCTTGCGGATCATTGTGCTTCGAGTTCTGGAAAAACGGAATTACCTGTCGACAAATACCGAATTCCAGCAATGGTTTACAGTCCCGGATTTATTGCACCAAACCACTACACGAATTTGATGTCACAAATTGATGTGATGCCAACAGTTTTCGGCTTGCTGAACTTTAATTATCAAAGTAAATTCTTTGGTCAGGATGTGTTGAAACCCGATTATAAACCAAGAGCTTTAATTGCCACCTATCAAAATTTAGGATTAATAAAAGACAATGTTTTAACGATTATTTCGCCTAAACAACAAGTGAAACAATTGCAAATGACTTTGATTTCAAATTCAAAAGTAGCGGGTGAGTTCCAATTGTTATACGAACAGAAACCTATTGCGAAACCACGTTTGGATTTAGAAAAAGAGACGATTTCTTATTATCAAACGGCTTCTGATATTTTAAAGAAAAAGAAGTATCAAAAATAAGTCCTATTTCTAAAATAAAAACACTTCTTATTATCGTAATTTTATATTCAAATCAGAATTATGTTCCGGCATCAAGGAAAAAATAGGACTTTCATTCATAATTTACGCTTGGCGACTCTATTGTCTTTCGTAGCGGGAATAGTAAATATTACAGGTGTTTTAGCGCTAAAAACATTAACTACAAATGTAACGGGACATTTTGCTTTTTTTGCGGAAGAATTTATGAAAAGAGACTTCACTTCTGCAATAACCTTTTTACTGTTTATTATTTTCTTTTTATTAGGATCCTTTACTTCCAATTTCTTAGCTGAATTGGTTTCACAAAAAAAAGCCGAACTGTCTCACGTAATCCCAATTTCTTTAGAAATAATAGTTTTGGTTGTCGTTGGAATCTTCGGAAACCAATCTGATATATCCAATTTAGACGGAAAATTAATTGCTTTTTTAATGCTTTTTGCAATGGGAATTCAAAATTCATTGGTGACAAAAATCTCGCAATCAACGGTTAGAACAACCCATTTAACAGGGCTTTTCACAGATTTAGGAATTGAATTGTCACAATTATTCTTTTATAAAAAACCCGAGGAAATTAAGAAACTTAAAACCAATATCTATTTGCGTTTATCAATTATCGCATTTTTCTTTATTGGATGTTTTTCTGGGGGATATATTTACAAATCAATTGCTTTTCACACTTTATTCGTAGCTTCCTTTTTCTTATTGATAGCACTTTTATATGATTATATCCGATTTCAATTTCATACCATAAAACGAAAAAGAACGCACCATTAAATTACAACATCCCGTTGTATTTTCTAATAAACCATTCCGAAGTTAGTGAAATTGCAACTAAAATAAGCAGCCAAATCCAATCTATCAAAGGGGTTTTCTTAACTATTGCTTTTTGAACCGATTTGTATTCTTCATTTTCCAAAAGTGATTGTATCAACGCATCTACTTTATTCGGGAAAATAACTTGCCCTTTCGTTTGTGATGCCAATTGGGTTAATTTATTCAAATCTGGGTTTACAAATTGCTTTTCAATATCAAAATCTAATATTTCAAAATACCCATTATAAACGGTATTCGAAATCAATTCTTTGACCACAAAATTATATTGTCCTGCCAATAATCCATCTAAATTTACTTTAAATGAAGTCGATGTTTTCAATAAATCAAATGTTTTTGTAGCCTTTGTATTTTTGTTTACAACAGTAATATTCAATCTCGCTTTTTCGTCAAATTCATAGTTCTTATTGAAATATTGTGCCGAAATTTCTATTGCATCACCCGAATTATAATAGCCTTCGTGATTCACAACCAATGATTTTTTGGAATCATTGGAAGCTAAAAACTGAATTGTTTTATCAATGAAAACATCATATTTCTCATACGATTTTGTTTCTACGTGACTTTGCAAACGCCATTTCCAACTGTTTTCACCCAATAAAAAAGCCGTTCTTTTCCCTTGATTTTCTGAAAACGCAAGCAACGGCGCATTGGTATCAATATTCCTGATTTTTGACGACAACAACACACTTACATTTGCAGAAGCGGTTACTGTTCCAAACGAATTATGTAAAGGTGGAAATTGTTCAAATCCAATATCATCTAGCGCAAAAAGGTTGAAATCGCTTTTATAAATCGCCAAATAATCTTCCGTTTGGCTGCTCATTTTAAATATGAAACTGCTTTGCTGTTGGTTCAAAAAGTTAAAATCTGTTTTGGTACCCGTGATTATAAACGTATTTATTTCCGCAGATTTATTGGCTTCAAAAAATGATTTAAAATCTGGTGTTGGCTGGTACAAAATCGCAATGTTGTATTTTCGTAACTCATTGATATCATATGGATTAAAAATCGTTACTTTTCGCTGTACATTAGTCTCAATTGCGCGTTTTAAAGCACCAATATCAGGGTGATTAATCGAAGAAACAATTGCGATTTCTGTTTTCTGATCAATGATTTCAACCGCAAAATTCTTAGTATTGTTGTACGTGTTTTTCTCTTTTTCTTTTGAAGTAATTGCCGCTTTAAAAACCTGTAAACCAATTTTATCCGCAGGAAGCAAAACAGAAACTATTACTGATTTTTTTGAAGGGGAAAACGAAACGGTTTGCGAATTTAAAACCGAATTCCCTTGCGAAATACTGAAATTTGCAGTGCTGCTTTTCGTTCCTGAATAATTTAAAAAGACTTCAACGGGAAATTTATTTTTGTGAAACGCATATTTATTAACGTTCAATTGGCTTACTTTTAAATCTAAATAAGTTGTTGTATCACCAACAACAATTGGGTAAACTTTATTATTTACATCAAAACTATAGACGAAATCATTTCCTGTAGTTTGATTCCCATCCGAAATTAAAACTGTTGGGAACGTTGCATTCTTATTGATACTTTTTACACTTTTCGCAACTTCATCAATATTAGTTTGCTTTCCTTTGAAATCAAAGGTTTCTGAGCTTTGAAAATCACTATCAAAGCGATACGATTGCACATCAAATTTCTCTTGAATTTCGGAATTTGAAGTGATTTTTTTATAGACTTCTAGTGAAGTTACTTCTGCTTTTAAATCTACAATCGAATTGGAATTATCAACCGCAATTGCCAAAGGCGTTTTTACAATTTCAAAGGTTTTCCGAGATAAAATTGGATTTATCAACAATAATAAAACACCAAATACTGTAAAAAAACGTAAAAAAGCCAAAATCAAATGCGCTTTCGACTTGATTTTAGCTTTATAAAAATATTGATAATAC
>JBIPNF010000242.1:0-3618 GCA_044373885.1 Flavobacterium sp.
GCAACTCCCATTCCTCCCAATCGAACGCCACAATAAACATTCTCGGAAAGGGCTTCAACTATCGGATTTTTGGTGATTCCCAAGCCCATAATTCCGCTCCATCGCTGTTCTATTTTGAATTCTTGATGGGGCAAAATTACTTCTTTTAATACTTTTTCCAATCGGTTTTGGATTAATTCCGTTTCTCCAAATTCGGAAGTAGCTTCGCCTTCAAAATCCAAATTTCGACCGCCACCAAACAAGATTCTGTCGCCAATATTTCTAAAATAATAATAGCCTTTATCCAAATGAAATGTGCCTTTTATATTCAAATTTGGAATGGGTTCCGTAATTAAAACTTGCGCACGAGCTGGCTTTACTTGTCCATTTGTAATTTCAGCGGCAAAACCATTCGTGGCAAAAAGTAATTTTGTAGTCTTGAAACTAAACGCACCAAGCGCTACTTCCACAGCAGTTCCATTGTCATGAAAGGAAGTTACTGTTTGTTTATTCAAAATAAGAATATCATTTGAAATAGCTTGTTTAATCAATTCCTGCATCATCATTCCCGTATCAATCTGACCTTCAAACGGATTAAAAACCACACTTTCGTGAATGCCATTAAACCCGAAACGATCTATTTCTTTGGTGAAAACATCGGATTTAAATAGTGGATTCAATATTTCATTGATGAAGGGAAGTTTATTCAAGCATTCTACATAAGTCGATTCGTGCTCTTTCAAAAACAATTCATATCCACCAAAAGGTTTGTAATCTAATTTTTCATCACCAACTCTTTTTCGGAGTAATTGCAATCCTTTCCAACGTTTTTGAATGAGCTGAATTACCTCTTCTTCGGTGTGGGATTTTAAGTCATCAATTATTTCCGAAAGGCTTCCAAAACAAGCAAAACCAGCATTTTTAGTACTTGCTCCTTGCGGCAATATCCCTTTTTCGAGCACTAAAATTTTACTTTCTGGAAAACGCTCGCGCAAACGCAAAGCAGCATGCAAACCCACAATTCCACTGCCTACGACGGTGTAATCTACATTGGTAAACCAATTTTTTATTTCCCAATAACTGAGTTGCATCTTTTTTATTTCAAATGTAATTAAATATCTCTTATGATACTTATAAATTGATTTCTAAGTTCCATCACACAGATTAATTCGATTATCATTATTAGAATAAAAACTGTACTTTTAAACCTTGAAAAAAACTTTTTTAACTATGAAAAAATTACTGATTTTAACTTTAATCACAATGAGTATAAATGCTGTTGCTCAAAACATAATGTCGCCAGAATTGCTTTGGAAATTAGGAAGACTATCCCCATTAGGGATTTCGAAGGACGAAAAAAACATAATTTACAAGGTTTCGACGCCTTCTGTTGAAGAAAATAAATCGAATTCGAAGTATTACTTAGTTCCTGTAATTGGTGGAATTGTAATAGAAATCACCGATTATAAATCGCTTTTATCGGATAAAAATGTTTCTCCTGATGGAAAATTTACAGTTTATAATGAAGAAGTGAAAATTGACAAAGTACACGGAAAAGATTTCTATCCCAATTTGGATAAATCCAATGCTCAAATCTATAACGGATTGGATTATCGCCATTGGGACTCGTGGAACGAAGGAAAATTCAACCACGTTTTTTACAAAGCAAACGTTGAAAATGCTGTTGGAATTGACATTATGAAAGGCGAAAATTTCGATGCGCCTCAAAAACCATTTGGTGGCGATGAAGATTATATTTGGTCTCCAGACGGCAAAAGTATTGTGTATGTGTCTAAGAAAAAAGCAGGAACAGCGTATGCTATTTCTACCAATACGGACCTTTACGAATACAATCTTGAAACTGGAAAAACAGAAAATAAAACGGAAAGTAATTTAGGATATGATACGAATCCAACATTTTCTCCTACTGGAAATTTGACTTGGTTGCAAATGAAACGCGACGGTTACGAAGCCGATAAAAACGACATCATTGTGAATTTCAAAGGGGCAAATGTGAACCTTACGGCAAATTGGGACGGAAGTGTAGAAAGTTTTATTTGGAGTAAAGACGGTAAAAATGTTTATTTTCAAGCGCCAATTGACGGAACACTTCAATTATTTGTAGTTGATTTTCCAAGATTGACAAAAAAAATGCCGCAAGTGGTTCAAGTTACCAATGGTGATTTTGATGTATCGGGATTGGTAGGAATTGTAGGCGATAAAATCATTATGACGCGTTCGGATATGAACCACGCAGCTGAATTGTATTCGTATGATTTGAAGAAAAAAGTGTGGAATCAATTGTCAAATGTGAATACAACAACCTACTCAACATTAGCGTTAAGCAAAACCGAAAGACGCTATGTAACCACAACCGATGGTAAAAAAATGTTGGTTTGGGTAATTTTACCTCCTAATTTTGATGCTTCAAAAAAATATCCAACGCTTTTATATTGCCAAGGCGGACCACAATCGCCATTGACACAATTTTATTCTTTCCGATGGAATTTCCAATTGATGGCTGCTAACGGATACATCGTTGTAGCACCAAACCGAAGAGGAATGCAAGGTCACGGCTTAGAATGGAACGAACAAATCAGTAAAGATTGGGGCGGACAAGTGATGAACGATTACCTTTCAGCGATTGACGATGTGTCAAAAGAAAGCTATGTTGACAAAGCAAGATTGGGTTGTGTTGGAGCAAGTTACGGAGGATATTCTGCGTTTTATTTGGCTGGAATTCACAACAACCGATTCAAGACTTTTATCGCTCACGATGGCGTTTTTAACACACAAAGTATGTTTGGAACCACAGAAGAAGTATTCTTTAACAATTGGGATTTTGGCGGTGCGTATTGGGAAAAAGACAACAAAATAGCTCAAAAAACCTATACTGAATTTAATCCTGCAAACCATGTTGAGAAATGGAATACCCCAATATTAATCATTCAAGGTGGAATAGATTTTAGAGTGCCAATTGGACAATCGCAAGAAGCGTTTCAAGCGGCACAATTGCGTGGAATTAAAAGTAGATTTCTATATTTTCCAGAAGAAAATCACTGGGTTTTGAAACCACAAAATGCGCAAGTTTGGCAAAAAGAATTTTACAAATGGTTGAAAGAAACGTTGTAGAAAAATAAGATTAAAGAGCAAAAACCACGGGATTCATTCCGTGGTTTATTTATTTAATGCAATTTGAATTATATACGCACGTTTTTTTGATATGACCTTTTTGCCACTTCCCTTACAAAATTCGCATTTTCTATAATCATAATCAGACCAAACAATTCCTACGCCATCGCATTTTTCACATTTTGTCTTTTTTTCACAACTCACCAAGGCGAATACTAAAGTTAGTGAAATTATAAATCGCAGTAATTTTAATTTTGAAATACCGTTTTAATTTTTCATAGTGTGAATGTATTTATTAAATGACCTAAATAGCTACTATTACCAATAGTTGAAAATCAAAAACCACGAAATTCATTTCGCAGCTTTTGATTGAGGAATAAATACTACTTTTATTCTTTGATTATTTTTTTAGTGCTGATTAAATTGCTTTCAGTATCAAAAATTTTCATGAGATACACTCCAGTGCCGTTTAAAGTATTTAACGAAACTACATTTTGTTGTGAATTC
>JBIPNF010000054.1:0-12297 GCA_044373885.1 Flavobacterium sp.
TTTTAATTCTTGTCCCATCGGGTTTTGCAAATAACTTATTATTAAAATTAGACACAAAGCCACTTGGATTAACTCCTTCTGAAGAGTAGCCTTTATTGTGCAAGGCAACATTTAATAGAGATAGGTAGTAGTGCCCAACACAACACCAGTCTCTTTTTTTAAAATAACGGACAGCTTTTTTTAACTCCATTAATGGAAAATCAATCGTATTTGCCTTAAAATATTTTTCATTGGCAGTAAGTACATCCTCTAAATGCTTTATTATTAATTCCTCTTTATACAAATAACTGAATGGAATAATTGTTATATTCTTTGGAAACATGGTTCCGGTTTCACCTATGCTTCCATCATTGCTGACTGCATTATAACATATTTTGCCATATTCGATAAGTTTTAAGTCATCAACAATACCATCTAAACCAATTATCTGATTTTGTTTATGATAAAAATCCGTACTGCTGTAAAAGTAAATCAAGTGATTTCTCATATTTATTTAAATTTATTTAAATGATTTCTGATACAAATGGTAAAACACGAGCTGGAATATTTTTTGAACTTGTATAACAACCATATTTCTCCCAACAATTTAAATTCCCATAATGCATGATTGTTTTATCATAAACCTCGTCATGATCGTATTGAAAAATTCTACCATTTCTGAATTTGACTGTAATAATCATTCCTTGACCATACCAATTTTGAGATATTCTAAAACAAGTAGATTCTAAATTACCCCCAATAATATTAGTTTTTGATGAAGTTGTAGTTACTTTTTTTGTGGCTTTTGTTTTAACAATAATATTATCTGTTTTCTTAGTTTTAGAAAGTTGATTATTTTTTATTGAATATTGGATATTAATATCTTTCGGCTCATCAATTGCTATTATAAAACCTTGTTCTTCAACAAAAGTTTTAAAATAGGTTTTATTTGCCTCATTATAAAAATTATTATAAAGCCACCAAATTACGTAATCAATACACTCTTTATTTTCTCCATAATCATAAGGCATTTCATATTTTCTTGGAGAGAAAAAAGGAAAATGATTTAAAGGACTTAACAAGCGTAAGCTTCTTCTTTTTAAATC
Organism: Flavobacterium sp.; assembly: GCA_044373885.1. Classification (GTDB taxonomy): domain Bacteria; phylum Bacteroidota; class Bacteroidia; order Flavobacteriales; family Flavobacteriaceae; genus Flavobacterium. The sequence goes on from JBIPNF010000054.1 coordinate 1,086, forward strand.
ATTTTTATGGTCTATGGTCTCTCCTAAAGGAGAACACTGAAAAATATGACAATGTTTCCATCCGTTAGCTGAAAATTCTTGATGCTTTCTTCCTTTGGTTTGCCACATATTCCCTTGTTTCTCTTCTTCTTTTATTGCAAAAGCAATTGGAAATCCTTGGTTTTCAATTAAAGCTGAAAAATCTAATTCGAACTGATTAAAGGTTTCCATAAAAACCCATAGTGCAGGTTCATTATCTGAAACGGTAAAAGAATGGTTTTCAAAAGAATAGTTACTTCCCCTGTTACTATAATTTTTAAATTTTCTCAACACGAAAAAAGGCGATTCACATTCAAGATATTCAACTAAATTAAGATGATTCTTAATCATTATATCTTGATTTGGAAGCAATTCAGAGATTTCTAAATCTAAAAATTCCTTTAAGGTGGTACTTCTTTTAATATTTGGACTTGGATATTTACTCATATGTACTTAATTAAACGGTTTTTCAAATTTTATATAAATATAGTAAAATCCTCATAACTAAAAAGTTTGAATCATAACCACGTAATCTGAAAACACTTTTATTTTGTCAACTTGAGACAACAAGCTGGTTTTTTTTCTTTTACCTTTTTGAGAAGTTACTGGAACCAAATCGACGATATTCTTCAGTAATCCTGATTTTATGGCATAATTCACATTTTCACTGCCGTATTTTTCTTTATTTAATCTGGATTCAATTATACCAACAACATTTCCTAAATCATCAAAAAGAGGTCCTCCACTATTTCCGTTTTGTATTGGTGCTGTCACTTGGTATTTAGTAACATCTTCATTAATACCTGTTAGTGAACTTATTTTACCATCTGTAAATTTCACTGTTTCTCCCATAACATCCGCTAAGGGATAACCTAAAGAAAACACTTCATTTCCTACAGCAATTGTCTCTGAAGCCAATTGATATGGCAATATTGGTAACGGAACAAAACTACTATCGGTAATTTTTATTACTGCTAAATCATTTGTTTTATCTGTTTGAAAAACAGTTGCTTTAAATTTTTTCTTCATTCCATTCTGTTTGCATAAAACCCAAATTTCAGATGCATCTTGAATAACATGATAGTTCGTAGCAATGAAACCTTCATTGTTTACATAAAAACCAGTTCCACTTCCATTCCAATTGAACTTTCCTGTTTCCAATCCGTTTTCAACTGATTCGTATGTTTCTGTATCCTTGAAAACAAAACTCTTTACTATTATCGATGGGGAATCAACCTTTTCATCATTTAAAATTATGATTTTAAAAGTGCTTCCTTCCCATTCTTTTAATTTCTGAGTTTCCACTAAAAAACCATTAATTGAATAGTAAATATTCTCGCCTTTCTTGGTTATTTTTAATATGTTTTCTCCTCCAACTTCAGTATTAATTGAAGTAGTTTTTTCATACTTGGTACTTAAAAACAAATTGTCTTCTAAATTCTCAACGGAGTAAGTTCCCTCATTGGATATCAAGAATTGGTTGGATGTGTTTTCAATTTCATTTTCATTCCATGAAATACCATATTTTATCTTTGTATTATCTGTATTTTTAAAGGTAACCTCTAATGAAATATCATCGTAATTTTTCCATGACACGTTTAAATTAATATTGAAAATTTTATTGTTCTTCTCTTTTGAAAAAGCAACTTCAATACCTTCATTGGTTTCTTTGAAATAGGAATCGTCACTTGCAAACCAATCACTTTGAATTTCAGACTTTATAAAATAATTTGAAATTATTGCCTTACATTTTTTATATTCATTACACTCATGACATGTGGGCTTTCGAGTACCATTATCAAATTCTACAATGCTTTTAATTGAACCATCATAATAATTTGTAAGCCATCTACCATTTTTCCAACCGTCAACCATAATGCCCTTCTCATATATTTTCTTATTTTCAAAATAACTGATATAACTTCCATTTTGCTTCCCATCTAAATAGGTTTCTTCGTAGTTTCTAACTTTATTTTCTTTATTGTAAACCCAAACACCATTTTTCTTTCCCTTAAGGTAATCACCTTCAAAGCTAATGTTTCCGTTTTTAAAATAGTTTATCGATTTGCCATTTAATGAATCCCTTTCATAATGAAAAAGTGACTTAATCGATTTATTATCATCATAATAAATCCATAGCCCAACTTTATTTCCATTATCAAAATTACCTTCGCAAGTAATGTTACCCTCTTTGGAAAATTCATTATAGATGGAGATGAATTTAGATTTCGCAATAGCCTCAGAATTAAATTCTTTGCAGTAGAATAATGATCGAGGTTCTCCAGTTTTATAAAACGACTTGTACTCGTTTTGATCAGATTTATTAACTTCTATATAGTATTCGTAATCGTTACTATCGGCAACATCCCAATTAGAATTATAAAAAATCTTCTCTGTTTGGGAGTATATTTTGGCAGAAATACAAAGAAGTAGTAATGGAATTATTATTAATTTTCTCATACATGGATTTTTTAGTTATTAAAATAAAATCGTAATTATCTTATTTTCTTGTAGGTTAAAGGAGCGTTTCCATCGCCAGAAACAGTACAAATTAGTGTTGATTTATCAACGAAGACAAATTCAGATTCCGTAGTGAAGTTAGTTTCCTTAAAATTGGTTTTTACAAACAAATTGATTTTGTTAAAATTCAAAGAAACAATGTCTAATGGCACTCCTGATGTAGCGCTAAATTCTGCCATTTGCATATTACCGTTACAATCTTTCCAAATAACAACATGGGAAGTTCCTTCGCAGGACCAAAACCCAATGAAATCTTCATTGGTAAATTCAATAGTTGATTTAGTTTTAATATTACCTGAGGCATTGTGAATTTGTGCAATTGATACAAAACTTGAAAGCAAAATGGTTAATATGAGTGCTTTTTTCATAAGATTATAGATTAAGATTAAGATTAATTTATTATTAATAACTATTTTATTCTGGTATAGGTAATAGTAGTTTCGGCATCACCCGTAATTTTACATACTAAGGTGTTTTTATCCTTAAATGTATACCTACCTTCTGTAACCCAGTGATTAGGTATAAAAATTGTTCTAGCAATTATACTGTCGTCTTTTATTTTTAACGAAATAAGGTCAATTGGTTCTCCTGTTGAACCACAAATTTCTTGAAGTTGTAGTTTTCCATTTATATCTTTCCAAAAAAATACTTGAGACGATTCTTCATTTGGCTTCCAATAACCAATTAAATCATCTGTATTGATTTTATTTTGACTAAAAACAGTGGTTTGTATTGCTAATACAAAAGCGATAACAAAAAATAGATTTTTCATAGATTTGTAAATTAGGTTAGAGAAAAATTAAAATAAGACCTTCATAATATCTTCATAGGTATTCACTTTTTCATTATGAATATGCATACGAACTTTTTGTTTTGACGTTGATTTTCTTAATGAACCAAAATCTGCATTTTTTATAAAAGCAATTTTTTTATCATTGGTCAAACCCCATAACATATTATCATTTTTAGGATTGTACTTTACATTGGCTTTGTATCTGAATAGGGCATTGGTATTTTTTTCAACCAAAACCACATTATTTAATGCCAATGCTTTTCCATTTTCATCAACATAATTAGGATTTATTTCGCCACCTGTTGGAAAATTTATTGGTAAATCACAATTAACAAATCCAAAATTATTAATGGATAACGTTCTAATTATTTTTTCTTCACCACTCAACTCTTTGACTTGAAGTTTTCGATAAGCATTAACAACATCATAATATTTATCCCATTCGAATTTAATTTTATCAGAAACAACCTTTCTTTCATTTATTAACTTAGCATATTTTTTTTGATAGATTAAAAGAGCATTATTATAATCTTTACCTGCTTCAAATGCTAAATAACATTCGCATTTATTTTCTTTTCGAAAGGTTCCGAATTTTATAATTGATGTAACTTCAAAAATTCCATTTTTTAAAGGTTTTACTTTCATTTCTTGTGCATCTGAAATTTTACATTTTGAAATATCAATCGGCTCAAAATGAACATTTTTATATTCTTCTATCTCTGGGTAATTATTAGTTTCATCAATTATTGTAAAAGAAGCTCGAGTTGCCACTTTTGGTAATGGTGGTATTGAAGGCAAAGCGTTATTTTCATCATTTAAAATTGAAGAGCTAATAGAATCTTTACCCTTTTCAATCCATTTTCCATTGGTTTTATCCAAATCATATAAATTAAAATCCTTTGATTTTGTCCAACTGTACAAATCGACGTTGATTTTACTATTAGGATTTACAAAAAGCTCTTTAGTATTTGATTTTGCAATCAATTCAACCATTCCTCCAGACTCTAATACTTTTTCAACCCCATTGTCATTATAACCCATAGGTATTCCTGCTAAGTAAAAATCAAGTGGATTGTAAAATTCCCTGAATGAAATTTGAACCTTGCCCTTGATTATGTTTCCATTTTTATCCAAAAAGGCATCTGCGGGAACATTTATTTTAGCTCCATATTTTGAAGACAGCAAATTTGGTTGGCTTGGGTCTATTTCAAATTTTTGATAAGGAAGGTCTAACTCCGGAAGTGGAGGATTGGTAAGAAGGTAATTGTTACTTGAAACTTCTGGCTTAGTGGATAATTTCTGTCTATTGCAAGAGCAATTTCTAACACATAGGAGTACAATGACTACTACACTGACAACAATGATAATTTTGGTTCTGTTTTTCATAATTAAAAATTAGTTAGTAAATAAAAAAATGATTTTATAATCATTAAACATTTTTAACTGTTTAGCGTAATAAAACTCTATTTTAAAAAGTAATTTTTAATTCATTCAAAGATATTTGTAAGTGATATGTTATATTTCAACGAGTCAATTGTTATTATATTGTTATAGTTTTGGAACACAATAAGAAACCAAGATTAATTTATAAGTAATTATTATTGAATTAGTTGATCCTTTATTTTAGATTAATCAATCGATTCTCATCTCTTTCTTAATTGGTTCATGAATAATATTTTTTATTACAACAATATTAATTAATAACTGTATCATTAAAATGATACAGTTGTATTTATATTTGTATTTAAATAAAATGAAATGGGAAAAAATATAAAACAAGACGAACGTATAAAAATTTTAATAGAACGTTTATCGGTAAAGCCTTCCTCACTGGACGAAATCATTCAATTTCTTAAAGATCATAAAAACATTGAGATATCCAAAATAACTTTTAAAAGAGATAAAAAAGAAATGTTGGTTAGAGGTATTGACATTGTTTACAATTCAGGTAAATATAAAATATTTGGTAAACCTAACTTAAAAAAGGAAATGATAATAGATGATCAATATGAACATGATTTACCAATATTGTTTAGTATTCTTAATTCTGAAAAAGATTTACCTGTAGTTGATTGGTTAAAAGATGAATTAAGAGAGAAATATAATATTGATGAAGAATATTGGGAAAATGAAACTTATTTTTCAAAAAGTCTTGTGGAACAAAATCACGATATTATTTTAGAATTATGCGTTAAGATTATTAAATTCATGAAAAAAGGGGATGTCATTCAATTTGAATATCGAAAAGTCGAAAATAATGAGCTCAAAAAATATATTATTGCACCTTTACAAATAAGATTACATGAAGATTTGTATTATTTATTTGGTTGTGTTTATAATGATCATAATTTAGATTATAGTTTGAGAAATTTTAGAGTCGATATGATTCAAGGATTTAAAATAGTTCCTACAAAATCCAAATTAAACCCAAGTGAGAATATAAAATTTAATTATAAAGAATTAGCCGAAAGAGTAGATTTAAAAAACTATTTCAATTATTGCATAGGAGTTTACAATCCAATTGGTAACGATTCATTAATTAAACCTGAAGTCATTCGATTAAAATTTACAGGATGGGCTTGTACTTATGTTACCCAAAAAAAAATTCATCATACTCAAAAAATACCAAAAGGAATCCAAATAGAAAATGGAGAAAATGGACAAATAATATTTTGTATTGTTCATATAAGAGTTTTTGATACAGATGAATTAAAGTTTCTTCTTGGAAGATTTCGAAATTATGTTGAACGTATGGAATAATATAAAAAAAGATGAATAAATAATTCCGATGAAGTGTCAAATAACTTAATTAGAAATATAATCAGGTTACTTATATGTTATTATTTCTTTTTATATCCCCAAATACTTCTGTTTTTGGTTCATATTGTTGGTAAAACTCCCTTTCAAAAGCCAGTTCAAATTCATATTCTTTTTGTTCTTTAGTTCCAACACTAATTTCAAGATAGGGAACAATTTTTTTAACCCTTGACTTGAACTCCAATTCATTAAGTTTTGCTTTAGTTTCCATCACAAATGATAAAACTATAATATCTTTATTTGGAGTAAAATCATAAAATCCGGAGGGACTCAATTTTTGCCACCAATCCCTGTTTGAAGGATGTCCAACAAGTCCTGTTTTGGAGTTAGATAACCGCTTATAGAAATCACTCACACTATTAACTCTTCGGTAAAAATATTCAGTAGAAAAGGTAATTGTTGCAACATACCAATACCTATTTTTTTGTTGTTCTTTTATTTCTCGAAGTAATGACTTTATCTTCTGTTGTAACTTATTCATAAATATTGATTGATTGTTGTAATGGGTATAATCCCCCAGACCTGTTTTAGCCCTATTTTAGTTAATTACTTTATTATTACTAGCGGTGTTTCCCAGCAAAAAAGGTCAGTATTCACCCCATTAAAGGTCTTAAAAAGGGAGTTCTAAAGTCTTTAACATTCGCTTTTGTTGAGGGAAGTCCAAGATATCATATCCATTTTCAATATCAAACACTACCAATTCCATTGGAAAAAATGACATCACTTGTAACTCCAGTGGATTAACAAACTCTTCAAGGTCGGACAATCTTTTTTTGGTAAACTGTTTAGTGTTCTCGTATTTTATGAAGCAGGCTTCAACCATATCATACAAATCTATTATTTCAATTCCATTATCATTTGAAACTTGATAAAAATGGATATGTAGATTGGGATATTTAGCTTTCTTATTATATTGAACTTCAGGTTTTACAAAAGTGGTTTTACCAATTAGTTTTGATTTATTTTCCTCTACTATTTTTTTAATCCCATCAATTCTAAAATAATTCATTATGGTAAATTTATCTATTGGATTGATTGTTACCATCCAATGTTTCAATCTTAAAGGGAATTCAACCTGACTATCAATAATCATTAATTCTTCAAATCTTTTGTATAATTTTTCACAATTGTTTCTTTCCTGAGGAAATTGACAATCTACTTCTATTGAAATTAATCCTCTTTCATTTGTTTCACATTCAAATCCGAATAATGGGTCTAATTTTTTCATAATACTCTTTTACTATAAGTATTTGTAAAAATTTAAAAAGTCACTTTTTAACTAATTTTTTTCCAGAATTTTTTAAACGGGTTTTGAGTTATTTAAGGTATTATACCCCTTATATATAAATTTTAGGGGAGGGGGTGCAAATGGGGGGATACCCCCGGCCGGGGGGAGTGAAGTATGGAGGGTAAGGAAGGGGGTATATTAATATTAAAAACATATGCTGTATTTCAAATGGTATGCATATATTTGTTATGTAATTTATTTATATGACAAATAGAATTAGAACTATATATAAACAATTAAAAGAAGATAGCACTCTATTGGGTTTGTTAAATCCATTTATTGAGAATGAGATATCAAAGTTTGAATTGAATAATTCACAATCGATATTGAATTATGATAAATGGATAATGAATGCTCAAAAAGAAAACTATTTGCAACATCCCATTTATACATTACATGAAGTAAAGAATAGAGAAAGTGCCAATTCAATTGTAGCAAAGGTTAAATGGAAATATGATATTAAAGGAGTAATTGGTAAATCTAAAGTAATAAGTGTTTTTATTGCATCAACTTCTAAATTCCCTAAAGGACTCAAGGATAAGGAACTTTTAAAAAACACTCCTATAATAATTAAAGATTATTTCAATAAAGTTTCCCCACCTTTTGATATTGATCAAAATGATTTAGACCAGAAAAAATTAGAAGTTGAATTATACTATTATTTAAAAAATAAACAACCGGAGATCAAAGCAAGGTTAGAACCGAACTTTTATTTATCTAAAAATAAAAATCAAAGTAACTTTGAGAGAATAATTGCCAGTGTTAAATGGGGTTTTCCAATTCCTAATTCTGATAAAACTAAAAGATATATTACTTTATACATGGGTAATAATAAATTACATTATAAAGATCTTAAGGATGAAAACGTGAAAAATGAATTCATCTCTTTGGTTTCGGATATGTTATACAAGCAAATTCCATTCGATTTCAACCCTCCAAATTTATAATAATCAAAATAAATTATTTTTTTAAAACATTGTTATACAAGTGTTTATAAATTATTTTAAAAAAATATCAAAAAAAGTGTATGCATTATTTGGTTATGTAAAAATAATTGTGATATATTTGCAATGTGATAATGAAACACTAACTGAATCAAAACATTGTAACTATGAAAATTATTCAAATTACACTACAAGAAAAATGGATGGCGTGTCGTCCATTGATTCAGAAAAGTAAAAAGGTTTATAATAGAAAACCTAAACACAAAAAGGTATGTAAATAATTCATCTAAAGAATTATTATTTGTCAGTTAAGACGATAAACCGTCTTTAAAACCCTACTCGGAGGACAAACCGATAAACAATAAACAACCCGTTTCAACCAGTCGTAAAGGTTCACTTTTTAACTTTTAAAATTTGAACTAATGAAAACAATTAATTTATCACCAAACGTTTCTGTGGTTGCTCCACAAATGTTGAAAAAGAATTCAACAACCTACTCAATGTATGTAGTTCCTGTTAACTATGAAGAAATCCGTAATAATATCCGTGAATTCGGATTATTGACTCCACTATTAGTGAATTTTGAATATGAGATTATCTCCGGTAATCTTCGTCACCAAATTGCTTTGGATTTAGGACTTGAACAAGTTCCGGTTGTCTTTATTGATGCTCCTGAGGAAATGAAGGCTGTATTGTCAGTATCTACCAATCAATTTAGAGTAAAATCTATGGTTGAGATTGCTTCTGAGATTCGTTTCTACGATGAATATTATTCAGTTGGAAGAGGGAGAAGAACGGATCTTAGTCCACAAATGAAAGTGGTAAAGGATGAGAAAGACTCTGCTTACAAATCAATAGGTCAATACAAAATCAATAAGATTAAATCTATTGAAAAGAAAGTTATTGAACTTCACGGGAATAATATTGAAATATTAAACAGAGAATTATCTAAAATTGATAAAGAGGAAACTACTCTTAATGAATTGGATAAGAAATTGGATAGAGAACTTCTTAAGAAAAATAATGAGGTTGTTGTTCCTTCAAAATATGAGTATATCACTGATAAAGTAAAGATATTCAACTCATCATGTGGTGATTTATTTCACTTGTTAGATAGTTCAATACAATTAATAGTTTGTTCCCCACCATATTTCCAAGCTCGTGTTTACAAAAATGGGGAGAATGAATTAGGTAGAGAGAATACACCTGAAGAATTCATCAATAACTTGGTAAAACTTTTTGATGATACAAAAAGAGTACTGAAAGATGAAGGTTCATTATATGTTAATATCAATGATACTTGCAGAGATGGAGCTTATCAAGCTATACCACAAAGATTTGTCATTGAAATGATTAATAGAGGTTGGATCCTAAACGATGAAATTTTGTGGACAAAAACGAACCCAAAATATTCACCTGGCAAACGTTCAGTTCGTTCTCACGAATACTTGTTTCACTTTGTGAAATCAAAAAACTTCTATTATGATGATTCATGGTTGGATGGGGTAAATGACGAAACAAACACATTTTCATATGGGACAAACAATCTATTCCCTAAGTTAATTTCTGGAATGGATTTTAGAGATGGGGTGGTAAGAACTAATGTGGCAACTACTCAATACTTGAGAAAGATGTGTGAAGAGAAAGGTTTTTTTCTTAATCATACGGCGGTGTTTCCGGAAGTAATTCCAATGATACCAATCTTATCAACTACAAGACCAGGAGATACTGTACTTGACTTGTTCAACGGCACAGGTACAACAGGTGAAGTAAGCGTAAAATTAGATAGAAATTATGTTGGATACGAGTACAATCCTGAATATGTTATGGCATCTGAAATAAGATTGTCAGAATATGAATTAGCTGTCGCATAAATATTTTTCAAAGTCAATAAACTGACTTAAAACCAATATTGGGAGGACAAACCCATAAAGAATAAACAACCCGTTTCAACCAGTCGTAAAGGTTCATAATAATTTTAAAATTTAAACTTATGAAAGAATCAACATATCGAGTATTAGAATTTACAAGAGAAGATTTAGAAAGATTAGTGAAAGAAGCTCTTTCGTCTGAATTTCAAAAAATGATGGGAATGTTCAATAATTTAGAGGGTAATAAAACTAAATCTGATTTAATGACAAGAGAAGAAGTTTCTAAATTACTTAATGTCTCGTTAGTAACCCTACATAATTGGGAAAAGAAAAAAGTACTTGTTTCCAAAAAAGTTGGAGGTCGTGTACTTTATCTAAGAGATGAAGTGTACTCAAGGCTAAACTAAAAGATCAATCAAATCCTTAAAAAACCCACTATTCAGTGGGTTTTTTTATTTTTAATAATTAATATTTTAATTAATTTATATTAAAATTCATAAAGCTATATGAGTCCCCTTTCAAGTCCCCCTTTGATACAAAAAATCCCTAACTACTTAATTTATAAGTGATTAGGGATGTTTTTTGTGGTACCTCCAGGGTTCGAACCAGGGACACATGGATTTTCAGTCCATTGCTCTACCAACTGAGCTAAGGTACCTTGCTTTCGCGGGTGCAAATATAGGACGAATTTTAATTTATACAAAACAATTATTAAAAAAAATCTATTCGTACCTTCGCAACATCTAAATATAAATTATGCTTTTAGCAGTTGATGTCGGAAATACTAAAATTAAAGTAGCTGTCTTTGAGGGTTCTAACCTTATCGAACGTTTCGATTTTTATAGTTCGGAACTTCAAAATCAAATTGAATTTATCTTAAATAAATACCAAAGCATATCCGATTTAGTAGTTGCATCTGTTGGAAACATTCCAAAAAAATCCTTTTTAGTATTTGAAAAGC
>JBIPNF010000243.1:0-3586 GCA_044373885.1 Flavobacterium sp.
GTTGTTCCTAAATCAATTCCAATTATTTTACCCATTTTAATTCTATTTAAATTTAATTTTAATTTCTAAACTCAATTTCCATAAGTCAATCTTTATGCCACACTACCAATCCCCAATAATTGTCAGTTTTATTGTATTTTGGCATTTTACATTCTGACAAATTGACATTTTGAAGCGAATTGTCCCTGCCTTTCAAAAATTGCAATTCCCGCTTTCGGCTTAATCTCTAAGCTTTGCTGCGAGGATAACGCCTCAATCGGGGCTGATGGAAGAATTGTTTTGCTTTCTGTTATTTTCGGGCTTAAAAAAATCTGCTATTAAAAAATTAAAACTATATTTACAAAGAAAAAAGCGAATCATACCTTCCCAAACTATCTATAATTGGGTTTATAAACGAAAGTTTGTATAGCCTATATAAAAAGTTAGCCTCCAGTTCTGTTGAATCGAAGATGATTAAATACAATAAATAATATGAATAATTTTATAAAACATTTGTTATTGCCTTTTACTGCTTTATTATGGTACTTTATCAGTTATTATATTGTCTGGACTGTAATTACAGGTTTAGTTTTCATTTTTAATTTTCATTGGGCATGGCTTATTATTCTCGGAGTTATATGCATGGTAATAATTATCGCAATGATTCAATTACCCACAATTCTAAATGATTATTTGCTTAGTAAATTATATAATTTTAGTTGGTTATCAATTATTGCACACGGAATAGCTGGTGGAATAGGTGTTTTTGGTGCTTTGAATGAAATATATGGTAAGTTTTCTATTCGTGTTTTTTGGAATTTTTCTCCATATAAGACAATGATATTAATAATTCCTGCTATTTTGATAATTTATGTAATGGTACTTTCCTTGGCAATAAAGCCATTTATACAGAATTATTATATAAATGACTTAGGAATTAAAAAGCAATGTTAACCCAATAGCGGATTTGTAATCCGTGCAAATAAAAAAACAGCAGCACTAGTCTTGCTGAACTTGTTTCATCATCTAAAAAGAATCTGAAATAAATTCAGATTGACAAATCCAAGGTTAAATTCAGTTTGCTTAGGGTTGAATCTGTTATTCGTTGATTTGGTTATTCTGGAAATCTCAAATCATAAATCGGGGTTCGCATGAAGGATCGCAGCGGAAATCCTCTGTGGAACGCAGCGGAACAGAGATTGCAGCGTAGCGCCTGACCCGAATTTTTCGAGGGGCATGCCCAAAAAAAAGCTACTGTTTTTTTCTTTCGACTACATATTTCGTAAGCATCACGCCATATTTAGATTGAGCAACCTTTGGAACCATTACTTTTTGAATGGTATCTAGGTATTTTATAGTCGCATCACTAATTTCAGAAAGGGCGATATAGGGCGCCACTTCATAGTCCTTATTGGTAATAGCAAAGTTGATGGCATAAAGGTATTTTCGTTTCAAAATAGCATTTGATTTTTCTTCAATAGCCGCTAATAATTCGGTTTGATTGTTTCTTATGGCATTGATTTTTTCAACAGTCAAATCGAGTTGTTGATCGTTATATCGTGAACAGTTTTTTTTGTAGTTATCATACAATTCGTTATTTTTAGAACCCGTAATTTTAGCTTTAGAATAGAAAAATTCCAAGTCGGTATCGATATTTATTTTTCCAGGTTCTGCAAAAAACATCAAGTTATCATCACCTGATTTGCTAGTGCCACGGTCAAGAAACAAGTATAACATTTCCGGAGATTTTAAATTCAAATTGCTTTCAAACTCCGATTTTCCATCAATTTTCATGCTGTCTAATGTAATATAGGTGCTGTCCCCTAATCGTTTTAGATATAAAGTTCCTTTTTGTAATCCTTTAATATTTCCAGTAATTTGAAGATTGGTTTCTTCATTCTTACTACAAGAAGTTATTGTAAGTAACGAAATTAAAGCAATAATTGAATTTTTCATAGTTTGTTATTTGTGCGCAAAATAAAGAAATTATCTTCAAAACACGTTGCTTTAGAAGATATATTATGTGTCTATTTACTATTTAGTGGGCGTTTTTATAAATACTAAAAGTGGCATTACTAAAAAAACTCCTGAATTTCAGGAGTTCTAATCTAATCGAGTTTATTTTTTATATAGTATTTCCCGTCTAAGTCTTCGTCGAAATCATCAATTTTAATAGGTTTTGGTTTTGGTTTGGCAGCATTGGCCTTCTTTTTCCAAATCTCAAATTTGTCTGTTGGAAGTTTCTTTTTCATAATTTCAAGAACTTCTTTTTCAGCCAATCCAAATTCCTTTTTGATTATTTCAAATGGATTTCGTTCTTCTAAAGCCAGTGAAATCAATTTTTCATTCTGAGCCCACGTTAATTCTATGTTTTTACTCTTTTTCATTACTTGAAAATAAATTCAGTTGTAGGTTTTAGTTAATAGTTATTCATACTTCAATATTAATAAAAAAAACAATACCTTTTTATGTCGGCGCTATTTTTTTTACTTTTTTATTGTTTTCCAAAGGATTGCGCTTTTTGAAAAGGTATTTTTAACAAATTGGTTACGGAATTATTTTTATCTACTTCCATGTGCGTGTCAATTCCATAAACAATATCTTCTCTTTTAATTGTTGAAAAAGTTCCAAATAGCCTGTCCCAAATTGAAAATATATTTCCATAATTGCTATCAGTATGAGGCAGAACATAATGATGATGTACTTTGTGCATATCAGGAGAAACGATAATATAGCTTAACATCTTGTCAATAGTAACAGGTAGAGAAAGATTAGCATGATTGAATTGTGAAAGGACAACAGAGACCGATTGGTATAAAAAAACCATCCACATTGGCGCACCTACAAGAACTACGGCTAATGTAGTAAATACAAATCGGATACCGCTTTCACCAGGATGATGTCGGTTTGCAGTTGTGGTATCCACCCAAAGATCTGAATGGTGCACCAGATGAAATCGCCACAAAAATTTTACTTTATGTTCTACAAAATGAACCAAATAAGCTCCTATTAAATCCAATAATAGCAACCCAATAAACATGAAAATCCAAGGGTTTATCCCCGATACTAATTGTAAGATTCCAAAATGATTTTCAACAGTCCAATTGGAGGTCCAAAGCAAAATGAATGCCATCAAGAAGTTGACGACAATCGAAGTTATCGTAAAGAAAACATTGATTCCTGCATGCCTCCACTTTTTATATTTCAATATAAATAAAGGCTTTACAGTTTCTAACAACCAGAAAATAGTAATTCCTCCAGCCAATATCAATGCCCTATGCAATGAAGGAATTGTTTCAAAGTAATGGATTATCTCGTTCATCTTTTTTTTTATAAATATACTAATTTATACAATACTACGAAATGTCAAATTAATTCTCGAACCAATTGGTTTGGCTGTTTTGGGGATTTGGTGTTTCCAAAAATGTTGCGTTGTACCTTTCATGACGAGTAAACTTCCGTGTTGCAAAAGAATTTTAAATTTCTGGTTTTTATCTGTGTTGTGTTGCAAATGAAAATACCGTTCTGCACCAAAACTCAAGGAAGCGATTACAGGATTGATACCCAATTCCTTTTCGTTATCGGCATGCCAACCATTACTATCCTT
>JBIPNF010000244.1:0-3575 GCA_044373885.1 Flavobacterium sp.
ATTATTTATTGATTTCGGTAGCTTTAGAATACCAATAGTCTGCTAATTTATCATAGTCTATTGGAGTTGCAGGGTCTTGTTTTACTAATCTTCCGCTGTTGAAGGCGCGTTCTAAGATGGTTTCTATGAGATAATCTTCGTTGACTTCGTAGGGCGCATAACCTGTTTTTAGGCTAATGTCGAATAATTTGGCGGTAGTATTTGACCAGAATGCTTTCCAACCACTTTTGTGTTCTCTTATCAAATTGTAGGTGGTTTGACCTGTTTGTCGGCAGATTAATTTGACGAGAATTTGTCCTTGTTTGCGTGATAATTTTTTTAATTTATCAGTAAATTCATTCTCAATATAGTCTTCCACAATTTTGAAATACTTTCTTTTGTCCCTGTTTGTTTTGAGAATTGCCATGTTTCTGTTCAATCCTGTCAATCTTTCGGAAGCAATTTTTGCAAATGGATATACTTTGTAAACTCGGTTTTGAAGAATTAGAAATTGTTTTTTGCTTTCGGGATCGAGTTTGTATTTGTGAATTACAACCTCTTCGAGTAGAATTGGAGCTTTTAGAATGGTGTCGTTTTCTTCAGTAAATTCCTGGACTTTCAGCGAGTCATTTTTAAGCACTTGAGCAATTGAACTTAAAGAAAGCAGGAAGCAAAGAAGTATGTATAGAACTATTTTCATTTGAAACGTTATTTATTTGTCAAAAATATACTTTATACATAACAAGTGTGATGCCAAATTTATAAATTAGCAAAAAAATATTTTATGAGTACAAAATCGATATTAAAAGATTCGTCAATTGCTTTTTTAGAGCAGTATTTAAATAACGCTTCACCGACAGGTTTTGAGGCCGAGGGACAAAAAATTTGGATGGATTATATGAAGCCGTACGTGGATACTTTCATCACCGATACCTACGGAACAGCGGTGGGAATTATCAATCCTGACGCACCTTACAAAGTAGTTATCGAGGGACATTCGGATGAAATTTCTTGGTATGTGAATTATATTACGGATGACGGATTGATATATGTAATTAGAAATGGTGGGTCTGATCACCAAATTGCACCTTCCAAAATTGTAAATATTCATACTAAAAACGGAATTGTGAAAGGTGTTTTTGGTTGGCCTGCCATTCACACTCGAAATAGAGACAAAGAGGAAAATCCAAAAATTAGTAATCTTTTTATTGATACCGGTTGTGATAATAAAGCGGCCGTTGAAAAAATGGGAATTCATGTGGGTTGCGTAATTACGTATCCTGATGAGTTTATGATTTTGAATGAAAACAAATTTGTTTGCCGTGCAATTGACAATAGAATGGGTGGTTTTATGATTGCTGAAGTCGCTCGTTTGCTACACGAAAACAAAGTGAAGTTGCCTTTTGGCTTGTACATCACTAATTCTGTTCAGGAGGAAGTTGGTCTACGAGGTGCTGAAATGATTACGAAAACCATCAAGCCAAATGTAGCAATTGTAACTGATGTTTGTCATGACACTTCAACTCCGATGATTGATATGAAAATTGAGGGAGAGATAAAAATTGGTAAAGGTCCCGTTATTACGTATGCGCCAGCGGTTCAAAATAACTTGAGAGAATTAATTTTAGATGCTGCTTTGGCAAATGAAATTCCGTTTCAAAGATTGGCTTCGTCACGTGTTACTGGAACGGATACTGATGCATTTGCGTATAGCAATGGCGGTGTGGCGTCGGCATTGATATCACTTCCTTTACGTTATATGCACACTACAGTAGAAATGGTACATCGTGAAGATGTAGAAAATGTGATTAAATTGATATACGAAAGTTTGTTGAAAATTGAAAACAACGAATCGTTTTCCTATTTTAAATAAGATTTAAATCGTTTTTAAAAGTAAAAAAGGGCAAACTGAACGGTTTGCCCTTTTTATTTTGAATATACTCATAAAAAAAGCCATTCTTCCGAGACTTCGGAACGAATGGCTTTTCAGTATAAAATAAATAAAATTAGATTTTAAATCTTTTTCTATCTGTTTCTGTCAAATATATTTTTCTCAAACGAATAGATTTTGGAGTAACCTCAACATATTCATCTTTTTGAATGTATTCTAACGCTTCCTCTAATGAGAAAATAATTGGAGGAATAATCCTTGCTTTTTCATCATTACCAGAAGAACGAACGTTAGATTGTTTTTTCTCTTTAGTTACATTCACACACATATCATCCCCACGAGAGTTTTCTCCAATTACCTGACCTTCGTAAATTTCGGCATTTGGTTCAACGAAGAACTTACCACGATCTTGCAATTTATCGATAGAATAAGGAATAGCTTTTCCTTTTTCCATAGAAATCAATGAACCTTTGTTACGTCCAGAAATTTCTCCTTTGTAAGGCTCATATCCTATAAATCGGTGTGCCATAATAGCCTCACCTGCAGTAGCCGTAAGCAATTGATTACGCAATCCGATGATTCCACGAGATGGAATATTGAATTTTATAATCATACGTTCCCCTTTGGTTTCCATACTCAACATTTCTCCTTTACGCATAGTAACAAACTCTACCGCTCTTCCTGAAAGTGTTTCTGGTAAATCAATGGTTAACTCTTCAATTGGCTCACATTTTTTACCATCAATTTCTTTGATAATAACTTGTGGTTGACCGATTTGTAATTCATACCCTTCTCTTCTCATTGTTTCAATAAGTACAGACAAGTGCAATACGCCACGACCAAAAACCATGAACTTATCAGCAGAATCAGTTTCACCCAATTTCATTGCTAAGTTTTTTTCTAATTCTTTTGTCAAACGATCTCTAATGTGACGAGAAGTTACAAATTTTCCCTCTTTACCGAAGAAAGGAGAATCATTAATTGTAAACAACATACTCATAGTAGGTTCATCAATTGCAATAGTTTGTAAAGCTTCTGGATTTTCAAAATCGGCAATAGTATCTCCAATTTCAAATCCTTCAACTCCAACAATTGCACAAATATCTCCAGCGATTACTTCTTGTACTTTTTTACGACCTAAGCCTTCAAAAGTGTGTAATTCTTTAATACGTGATTTCAAAATCACACCATCTCTTTTGCATAATGAAATTGGCATTCCTTCTCTCAAAACACCTCTTTCTAAACGCCCAATCGCAATACGACCTGTAAACGCTGAAAAATCTAAAGATGTAATTAACATTTGGGGAGTTCCTTCAGAAACTTTAGGGGCTGGAACATTCTCAATAACCATATCCAATAATGCTTCAACATTATCAGTTATGTTTTCCCAATGGTCAGACATCCAGTTATTTTTAGCAGAACCATAAACTGTTGGGAAATCCAACTGCCACTCTTCTGCACCTAATTCGAACATTAAATCGAAAACTTTTTCATGAACTTCTTCAGGAGTACAGTTTTCCTTATCTACTTTGTTGATTACAACACAAGGTTTCAAACCTAAGTCAATTGCTTTTTGTAGTACAAAACGAGTTTGAGGCATTGGACCTTCAAAAGCATCAACAAGCAAACAAACTCCATCAGCCATATTCAATACACGCTCTACTTCACCACCGAAATCGGCGTGACCAGGGGTATCGATAATGTT
>JBIPNF010000245.1:0-3574 GCA_044373885.1 Flavobacterium sp.
TGATCAATATGCAAAAGGTGGAAATCCTTTGGCCTATGATTTCCCTGTTTCTAATATGCCCAACTTAGATTACAGTTTTAGTGGTTTAAAAACTTCGTTTTTGTATTTTATTCAGAAACAAATTGCACTAAATCCTAACTTTATTAATGAAAACCTAAATGATATTTGTGCCAGTATACAGCAGGCCATTATTAAACAATTAATGAAGAAACTTATCTTGGCAGCTAAACAAACAACCATTAAACAAGTGGCTTTAGCAGGAGGTGTTTCGGCAAATAGCGCTTTGCGATTGGCTTTGGAAAACGAAGGTAAAAAACGCGGCTGGAAAACATTTATTCCCGATTTTCAGTATTGTACAGATAACGCGGGTATGATAGCCATGGCTGCACACTATAAATACTTAGCAGGCGATTTTGCCACCCAAGAAACCACTCCTTTTGCGAGGTAATAGCTAATTATTGGTTGATTAGATACAGCCTGTTCGAATTCGCCTTGGGTTGGGTTTTTCTTAAGTGCGGTTATCGAGAAATAGAGTTAGTCTTAGAGTCAAAGCTTGTTCGAGTGCCCAATTATTCAGGTTATAGAAACAAAGTTCAGTGGAGCTAAAACTGATGTAGGGTTAAGTGTGCCACGGACAGCAATTGATACGCCCCACCAATTTGCGATTGTCTTCGTCAAAGATTACTTTCGATAAACAATATTATATCCAATTGATTAGGCTTTAAATAAAATTTGAACTTACATAAGCCGACCTTCATTTAGATGAATTGCTGAATAAATATTGTGCAATAAATACATGAATTAGTTGAACAGAAAAGTAAATTGGTAGTAAGATCAAAAAAGAAATCAATAAAAAAGCAAAATGAACATAACAATTATAGGAGCCTCGGCTGGAATAGGACTAGAAACAGTAAAAAGAGGTTTAAGTAGAAATCATTCGATAACGACCCTTTCTAGATCTGAAATTAATATAGCAGAGAAAAAATCGTTAAAGATGCTAATTGGTGATGCTATTAATAAATCTGACCTATTAAATTCAATCCAAAACGCAGATGCTCTAATTGTAACATTGGGGACAGGCAAAAATATGGATGCTACTACCCTTTTTTCAGATTTTGCAAAATTAATTGTGGAAATACATAAAGAGAACAAAATAGATATCCCATTTCTTATTGTTACAGGATTTGGAGCTGGAGAAAGTAAAAATTATGTTTCCTGGCTTGTAAAGCTGTTTTTAAAATACTTTTTAAAAGACGTTTATGCTGACAAAACTAAAATGGAAGAAATCATCACTAATTCAGATCTGAAATGGACAGTTGTGAGGCCAGGAAGGCTACTAGACAAAGAATTGACAGAGAACTACCGTATAGAAAACAAATTATTCAAAGGGATTAATATAGGAGGAATTAATAGAGCAGACGTAGCCGACTTTTTAATAAAACAAGCAGAAAATCAAACTGAATTAAAAAAGTACGTTGCCATTTCTCAAAAATAAGATAAAACAAAAGCCTAACCTCTATTAACTCCTTTAAGAAATTGAAGGTTCAGAGGCAAAATACCGATTTGTGCTTCGTATCAAGTTCTGTATTGTGTGGTAGTTTTTGTCTCTGAAATCGCCAACATCTTATTTCTACAAAAACAATACACATCATATTTAAAAGCATACACTAAGACTTACCATAAAATAAATAGAAAATTTCAAAGCCAGCATTATAAAGGGATCGTTAAACGAAATTGGATTAGAATTAGCTAAATTCTTGATTCAAATGGAGTAGATTTAGTTTTGTCAAGGGAAACAAATCTGATTTATATCGGTCTAGATTTTTTGGTGTAAGCCCCCCCTACATTGGTGAATGACAAAAGGACTTCATTTAGAGTATACGCTAGGGCACCCAAAGAGCTAATACAGGTTAAACTTGAGAGTGGATTTTTCTACCTGAATTCTTTCATTAGCAATATCAATGTATTTATCTGAAATACGATATCGCATATTTACTTCCCTGTATTAAAGCTGCGGCAACCCAATAACCCGATTCCAAAATAATTAAATTTTCATTAAGAGAAAGGATTTACCTTCATCCATCGTCTTAATAATCAAACATTGCAATTTTGCGATGAGCTGAATAAATAATTCAAAAATGAAATTCAAACTTATTACCCTTCTTTACCTTACAAGTAGCACTTTGTTTGCTCAAATTAATCCTGCTATTTCTTCTTGGATTCAAAATACCAATAATACCAAAGGAAGGTATTATCTATCTGGCAATCCAACACCAATTGCATTAACAATTGATGCCAATGTACAGTCGGTTCAGTATTCTACAAATTATGTGTATGTAAAAGCGACTGGAATTCCTGCTTATGTTACAGGGCCATTTGCAACAGGTCCGGTTAAAACAGCTGAGAATAATAACTATACGATAAAACTACCTCTAAATCCTACGGCAGCTACAACCCAAACAGCAGTTGGAAACGGAGTAATTGCAGTTTTTATTAATGGCACAGTTGCATATAATGCAGGAGATGCAGGATCATATAATAATCTAAATCAATGGCATTCTAATGCCGTTTACTTTGAAAATATTGGTTTTGATTGCGCTCATGGTCACCCTGGACCAATGACTTCAGATTATCATCACCATCAAAATCCTTCTGCTTTTAATGTTGAAAAAGTTCCTTCATCAACTATTTGTAATATCTATTTAGCCGATGGACTTTACGTTCCAAATGCTGCTACACACGGACCACTTATTGGTTTTGCAGCCGATGGATTTCCTATATATGGGGCCTATGGATATACCAATCCATTGGACTCAACAAGTTCAATTAAAAGAATCACGTCTAGTTATCAATTAAGAAATATTACTGCAAGAACTACATTGCCAAATGGAACGGCAGCATTGGGACCAACGTTAACCCAGATGGTTCAAATTCAAGGACCAGGTCAACCTCAAATCCAAGCGATATTGGGGGCTTATTTAGAAGATTTTGAATATGTTGCTGGTTTAGGTGACTTAGACGAAAATAACGGTAGATTTTGTAAAACTCCTGAATATCCAAACGGGATTTATTGTTATTTTGCCACTATAGATGCAGATAACAAACCTTTATATCCTTATCTATTGGGGAAATATTATCATGGTTCAGTCCAAGCCTCTACACACGCAACCATAACTGAAAAAGTAAGTACTTATTCACCTATTTCATCTATTTCAAAAAATCATTTAGATCAGATTGGATTGTCATTTTTTCCGAATCCAACAAGCGACATTTTAGTTGTTCAGTCTTATGCACCAACAAATAGAGATTTAAAAATTGAATTGATTGATATTAATGGAAAATTAGTAATGACGGATATCTTGAAACAAGGCAGTACGATGTCTTATTTAAATCTTGAAGTTGTTTATTCGGGTATTTATTATGTGAAAATATCAGATGGCCTAAATTCGATAACAAAGAAAATTACAGTTGCTCATTAAGTAATCATATTTCATTATAAACTAGATATTTAATCAATTGCTAGTTAAAATGATTAGAGATTCGACCACTTGTTCTTAAATTCAAAAGGAATTTT
>JBIPNF010000004.1:0-37443 GCA_044373885.1 Flavobacterium sp.
CAAAGAAGAATTGGTGTCGCTTTATATGAATACGAACCAATTTGACAAAGCACTGGATTTGATAAATGAGTTGAACGATACCGTCGGTAAACTGGAATTACGCGACAATTACAAAGCACAAATTCTTCAGGATCCAAAATACCAGAGTTCGGAGCGCATTAATTTATTGGGACAAATTAAGAAAAATCCAAAGGAGGAATCCAACTATGTTGCATTGATTTTTTTATACAATGAAAACAACCAAGAAGAAAAAGCACAGGAAATTGCTAAGAAATTAGAAATCGCAATTCCGAATTCTGATTGGGCGCAAGTGAGTTTGTTTAAATTGTATTTAAATAATAATGAAGGCGAAAATGTTGTAAAAGCTATGAATTTTGTTTTGGCAAGCCCCAAGATTGATAGCAAAATCAAACACAGAATGTTGAATGAATTCATCCTATTTATTAGTGATAAACCGCAATTTGATAGCGATTTAGAAAAAGCAGTTTCCTATTTTGATAACGATAAAGCGGTTCAAGTTGCAAAAGAATTAGGAAAATTCTATCATAGCAAAAAAAGCTGGGACAAAGCCATTCGATTCTATGAATTGCAGACCAATAAAAACCATAATGATATAGAAACGGCATTACTTTTGTTAGAATGTTATACTGAAAAAGGCCAATTTGACGTTATAGAAAAGAAAACGGATGCCTTGTTGCAAATTTATCCAACACAACCGCAGTTTTATTATTACTCAGGATTGGCATTAAATCAAAAAGGAGCGTTTAAAAAGGCAAAAGAAATGCTTGAAACAGGATTGGATTTTATAATTGAAAATACAGAATTGGAAATAAATTTCGACATACAATTAGGTGAATCCTATAATGGATTGGGTGATTTGAAGAAGAAAGAATTTTATTTCAATAAAGCTGAAAATGCTTTAAAACAAAAAAAATAATGAAAAAATATATTGTCTTACTCATCATTTCCGCTTTGTTTTCTTGCACCGCCAAAAAGGTTTTGGTTGCTGAAGTTGCTGCTAGCAAGGAGCTAACTTCAGAGAAAATAATTGAAAGACATTATAATGATAAAATGAGTTTTTCAACTTTATATATCAAATCAAGTGCGAGTTATAAAGACGACAAACAATCGCAAAATGTAACGGCAGAAATTAAAGTTAAGAAAGATGAAAAAATATTAATTAGCATCCGTTTTCTTGGAATTACAATGGCAAAAGCGTTAATCACGCCTGACAAAGTTCAGTATTATGAAAAATTAAACAGTAGCTATTTCGAGGGAAATTACACTGCCTTAAGCCAATGGTTGGGCACCGATCTAGATTTTCAGAAAGTACAAAATATGTTAATTGGAGAGTCATTTGATGATTTGAAAAGAGGCAAATACAATACCGTTTTAGAAGATAAATTATACAAGTTATCAGCCAGTTCAAACGCGGGAATTAACAAGACATTTTACTTGGGAAGCGACAATTTTATGGTAAAAAAACAGGAGATTTCTCAATCTGCACAAGGACGAACGTTGCAAGTGAGTTACCCTGAACGCAAAGAAGCTTCGGAAGCATTCTTGCCCTTAAGCATCGTCATTGAAGCCATTCAAAACTCAGGAAAAACAAATATTAATATCAATTATAATTCTATTTCATTCAATGAAGACCTTTCTTTTCCATATTCTGTTCCAGAATCGTATGAAAGAGTTTTTATTAATTAGATTTGCATAAAAAGAGCTTCAATATGTCAAAATTTATTTTTAGTTTATTAATTATCTGTATGACGACTTCTTCAATTTGGAGTCAAGAAGACCAACAACAAAAACTGGAAGAACGGAAAGCTCAAATCCAAAGAGAAATTCGTGAAAACGAAGCTTTGTTGCGGGAAACCAAGAAAAAGGAAAAATCGGTTACAAACCTAATTGTAATTCAAGCAAGTAAAATAAAACTAAAAGAAAAATTAATTAATACTACCGAAAAGCAAACCAAATTACTAGGTAACGATATGTATATTAATCAGTTGCAAATAAACAGGCTTAAAAGAGAATTAGAAATCCTCAAAGAAGATTATGCAGCAATGATTGTAAAATCTTATAAAAGTCGTTCGGAGCAAAGTCGCGCGATGTTTTTATTGTCTTCCGAGAACTTCTTGCAAGCTTATAAAAGAGCGCAATACATGAAGCAATATGCGAGCTTTAGAAAAACACAAGGAGTAGAAATAAAAAGTAAATCTGAAGAACTTACCGTTTATAATGGGAAATTAGTTGTTCAAAAAACAGCCAAACAAAAACTGATTGAGGAAAATGAAAAAGAACGTTTGGCACTTCAAAAGGAAAAACAAGAGCAAGAAATTTTAGTGAATTCTATTAAAAAAGATAAAAAGAAAATTATTGCTGAAATCAAGAAAAAGCAACAAGAAACAAGGGCAATCGATCAAAAAATTGAAAGGTTAATTCGAGAAGCAATTGCTGAAGCCAATAGAAAGGCGGCTGAAGCCAATAAGCGTGCCGCAGATGCTAGTAGAAAAGCATCTCCAACTAACACTAAAATCCCAACAAAAGAGGCCGTTGTTGCTGAAAATAAAGCAATAGAATCTTCTTCAAAAATTGTTTTAACCGCCGAAGGCAAAATTATTGCAAATAATTTTAGAGCAAATAAAGGAAGACTACCTTGGCCAGTTGAAAAGGGTAACGTTTATTCTGCTTTTGGCGAACATCCGCATCCAGAATTCAAAACATTAACAATAAAAAATAGTGGTTTAGATATTGAAACCGAGAGAGGCGCAAATGCAAGAGCGGTTTTTGGAGGTATTGTAACTAGTGTAATGGTTTTCTCACCGGTAAATACTGCGGTTATGATTCAGCATGGGGATTTTTTCACGGTGTATCAAAATTTGAGTTCTGTTTCTGTGAGTAAAGGGGATAAAGTTTCAATAAAACAAACAATAGGAAAGGTCAGAACCAATGGGGATACTGGAAAAACAATTATAAAATTCACCATCTCTCAGAACACAACTTACTCTAATCCGAGCGGTTGGTTGTCTAAAATGTAAAAAAAGGGGAATCAAATTATTGATTCCCTTTTTTTATAAAAATAATGCTTTTAATTCAGTTGCTTCATTGGGTTTCATTTTTCCTGCCAATACCAAGCTTAATTGTTTTCTTCTTAATGCTGCATCAAAACGTACTTTTTCTAAATCAGTTTCAGGAATAATTGGCGGCACTTCAACTGGTCTTCCAGAATCATCAACTGCAACAAAAGTATAAATAGCTTCGTTGGCTTTGCTTCTAATTCCAGTTTCACGGTCTTCAACCCAAACATCTATATAAATTTCCATGGAACTTTTGAAGCTTCTAGAAACTTTGGCTTCAACAGTTACTACACTTCCCAAAGGAATTGCCCTATTAAAAGCAACGTGATTTACGGATGCTGTAACAGCTACTCTTCTAGAATGTCTTCGCGCGGAAATACTTGCTGCTCGGTCCATTCTCGCTAATAATTCCCCGCCAAAAAGATTGTTTAGTGGATTCGTTTCACTTGGTAAAACCAAATCGGTTAAAACGGTCAACGACTCTGAAGGATATTTTGGATGCATGATTTTTTTTACAAAGGTACTTACACCGCATAAAAAATCCCGATATTATCGGGATTTTTTATTTATAATTCTTCAATTAGTAACCAGGCATCGGGATTTTGCGTTTTTTGAATTTCAACTCTTGCTTTTTGTGCTTCTTCAAATGTTGGGTAACTTCCATAAAGAACGGGAAACAATCCGTGACTATTTGGAGCTAATCTTCTTGCTTTAAAACCTTCATTGCTTAATTTTCGGTATATTTTTTCTGCATTTTGTTCAAGTCTAAAAGATCCAGCAACTACATGATACGGCATCTTTGCTTCCTTAACTGTTAAGCTTACAGATGGTAATGGACTTTCAATAAAGAATGTAGCTTCTTGAATTTTATTTTGAACGTGTTGTTGCACCGCTTTTTCTACAATTAAAGTATCTGAGGCAACTTTATCTTGGTATAATTTAATTCCCATAATTCCAGTAAACGATAGTGATAAAACTATCATTGCGGCATATTTTAAATAAGTGCGTCCTTGATTTTTATCAATTATCAATTGAATTACCTCGCTTTCTTCAACGCTTTCAAAAACATGTTGAAGTACTTCTCTTTTGATTGCAGGTGCAATTAAAGAGCTCAAACCAAAAGAGTTTGCTAAATAATTTGGTTGTTCGTATGGAGAAAAAACAATATTTTTTTCTGAATTTAGTGAAAGTTCACCTATGTTTTTTAATGCGATTACATTTTCAAAATGCAATGTATTTTTCCACTTTGTAACTTCAATTTCAATTGATGCTACAGCAGTTTCATATGTGCTTTTTTCATTTTGAGCAACATGATTGGCCAATAAACCATCGTTATTTTTTAAAAAGGAATTGAACGAAATCAACTTCTTAGGAGGATAGAATCCATAAGTGTTTTCGTGCCATTGCGCGGATTGAATTTCGGTCAAAAACGCACCAAAACCAGGAATCGTAACACATTGATAACGGTATAAAAGCTGAGAGATGTAAAGTTCTAAATTCATAATAACAAAGTTATACAATCAAAATAGTTATCAAAATTTTATTCACATTTTTTATTAACAATTTATAAAAAAATGCATACATTTCAATTTCAAATATTTGCCATGAACGAAACTGAATTGTTACATCTATTAGCCTTACAAAAAGTAGAGGGAGTTGGCGATATTGTTGCCAAAAAATTACTTTCCCACTGTGGAAATGCTGAATCTATTTTCAAAACCAAGTCGTCACAATTGTCATCTATTGATGGAATTGGGAGCATTTTGCTTTCAAAGTTAAAAAATAAAACCATTTTTGAGAAAGCCGAAGCGGAATTAAAATTTATAAAAAAAAACGAAATTAATGTTGCTTTTTTTCAAGATGACAATTATCCTGAACGCCTGAAACACTGCATCGATGGCCCACTTTTATTATTTTCATCGGGGAATATTAATTTTAGTACCCGAAAAATAATTAGTATTGTTGGAACGCGACAAATTACTCCTTCTGGAACTGAATTCTGTAAAAAATTAATTTCTGATTTAGCGCCTTTAAATCCAATAATAGTTAGTGGATTTGCTTATGGAGTTGATATTGTGGCACATCAAGCTGCGATAGAAAATAATTTGCAAACAATTGGAGTAGTTGCGCATGGTTTAGACCAAATTTATCCAGGTGTTCATAAAAAATACGTAGTAAAAATGGAGAAAAACGGTGGTTTTATGACAGAATTTTGGAGTGCCACCAATCCTGAAAAAGAGAATTTTGTTAAGAGGAATAGAATTGTTGCAGGAATGTCGGAAGCTACAATTGTCATTGAATCTGCTGATAAAGGGGGATCATTAATTACAGCAAATTTAGCTAATGATTACAACCGCGATGTTTTTGCAGTTCCAGGAAGAACATCGGATAAATTTAGCCAAGGGTGTAATAATTTAATAAAAACTCAAAAGGCCAATTTGTTGTCAAGCGCTGCCGATATTGTATATATTTTAAATTGGGATTTAGAAGAAAAATCTAAACCCGTTCAGAAACAATTATTCGTAACTTTAGAAAATGACGAACAAAAAGTATACGATTATCTTCTAAAATCTGGAAAAGAAATCCTAGACATTATTGCATTAGAATGTGATTTCCCGATTTATAAGATATCAGGAATACTTCTAAATATGGAATTGAAAGGTGTAATTCGACCTTTACCGGGAAAATTATTTGAGGCAATTTAGAAACTAAACCCTAATTTTTCACGAACTCTACGTAAAACACCATTGGCAACCGCTTTCGCTTTTTCGGCACCTTCAAATAGTTCGTGATCAATTTCTGGTAAATTACTCATATAGTAATTGTACTTTTCTCGCTCAGTTTTGAATTTCTGAGTTATCAATTCAAACAAGTCTTGTTTCGCGTGGCCATATCCGTAATCAGCATTTGCATTAGCATAGTTTGAAATCATTTTTTCAATTTGATTTTCATCTCCTAATAATTTATAAATGGCAAATATGGTACACGTTGCTGTATTTTTTGGCGCCTCTAAAGGCGTGCTATCGCTTTCAATACTCATTATTTGTTTGCGCAACGCTTTGTCATCCAAAAATATATTGATGATATTGTTCGCTGATTTACTCATTTTTCCACCATTGGTTCCAGGAACATATTTGGTTTCTTCTTGAACATAGGATTCTGGTAAAACAAAAGTTTCTCCCATTTGGTGGTTGAAACGAGCCGCTACATCTCTAGTGATTTCAATGTGTTGCAATTGGTCTTTTCCAACAGGAACAAATTCGGCATCATATAGCAAAATGTCTGCTGCCATAAGCATTGGATAAGAAAATAACCCTGCATTTACATCTTCTAATCGGTCTGATTTGTCTTTAAAAGAATGGGCCAATGTCAATCGTTGAAAGGGAAAAAAACAACTCAAATACCAAGATAACTCTGCTGTTTGTGGCACATCAGATTGGCGATAAAAAACTGCTTTTTTAACGTTTAACCCACAGGCCAACCAAGCAGCGGCGGTACTATAGGTATTCGCTCTTAAAGTTGCCCCGTCTTTTATTTGAGTTATAGAATGCAAATCGGCAATAAAAAGAAACGACTCATTCTCGGGTTTATTTGACAACGCAATCGCAGGGATTATTGCACCCAATAAATTCCCTAAATGCGGGGTTCCCGTGCTTTGTATACCTGTTAAAATCTTTGACATTGTTTTTTTATTTATCGCAAAGTTAAACCTTTGTATTAAAAATAACAGCTAATTGTGTATTTTTGACAATATGAAATTGATAAAAAACATTTTTTGGCTCCTTTGGCGGATTTGGTTTTACCTAATGTTGGGAATCCCCATCATTATAATGTTTCCATTTTTAGTAATTTCTATTCTTAAAGAAAAATGGTATCCTTACTTTTTTACAATGGCTCGAATTTGGGCAAAAGCAATTCTTTTCGGAACTGGTTTTTATTACAAAATTGAAAGAGAACAGGAGTTGGAACCCAATAAAAGCTATATGCTTATTGCCAATCACACTTCTATGACGGATATCATGTTGATGCTTGTGGTTTCAAAACACCCATTTGTATTTGTAGGTAAAAAAGAATTATCGAAGATTCCGCTATTTGGATTTTTCTACAAACGAACGTGTATTTTGGTGGATAGAAATAGTACGAGAAGCCGAATGGAAGTTTTTAATCGGGCTCAAAAAAGATTAAATCAAGGCTTGAGTATTTGTATTTTTCCAGAAGGCGGGGTTCCTTCTGATGAATCTATTGTTTTGGATAATTTTAAAGACGGTGCGTTTCGATTGGCGATTGAACATCAAATCCCAATTGTTCCAATTACTTTCGCGGATAATAAAAAACGAATGTCTTATACTTTTTTTAGCGGAAGCCTCGGAATTATGAGAGCAAAAGTGCATCCTTTTATTTATACTACAGGTAAAACCATTGAAAACAAAAAAGACATACGAGAAGTTAAAGAGCACGCTTGGTCAATAATTCACAAGCAACTTTTAGAATATAATAAATAAAAAAACTGCCCAATTTCTTGAGCAGTTTCTGAATTTAAGCGTTATTTTCTTTAATTCTTTCTTTAATTTTTTGTTCTAATTCATCTGCCATTTCAGGATTGTCTTTGATTAACGATTTTACCGCATCGCGACCTTGTCCTAATTTGGTTTCGCCATAACTGAACCAAGAACCTGCTTTTTTGATAATTTCAAATTCAACGGCTAAGTCTAAAATTTCACCTGTTTTGGAAATCCCTTCTCCGTACATAATATCAAATTCTGCTACTTTGAAAGGTGGCGCTACTTTATTTTTAACGACTTTTACTTTTGTTCTATTTCCAATAACATTATCACCGTCTTTTATTTGGGTAGAACGACGAATATCCAAACGCACAGAAGCATAAAATTTCAAGGCATTTCCTCCAGTTGTAGTTTCAGGATTGCCAAACATAACTCCAATTTTCTCTCTCAACTGATTGATAAAAAACACGGTACAATTTGTTTTGCTAATAGTTCCAGTTAATTTTCTTAAGGCTTGTGACATCAATCGAGCGTGTAATCCCATTTTTGAATCACCCATTTCCCCTTCAATCTCACTTTTTGGAGTCAAAGCGGCAACGGAGTCAATTACTACAATATCAATTGCACCAGAACGAATTAAATTCTCCGCGATTTCAAGTGCTTGTTCGCCATTGTCAGGTTGCGAAATGATTAAATTTTCAATATCAACACCTAGTTTTTCTGCATAAGTTCTATCGAAAGCATGTTCTGCATCGATAAATGCTGCAATTCCCCCCGCTTTTTGAGCTTCGGCAATTGCATGTAAGGTTAAGGTTGTTTTTCCAGAAGATTCTGGACCATATATTTCAATAACTCTTCCTCTAGGATAACCATTTACGCCTAGTGCCAAATCGAGTCCTAATGAACCTGAGGAAATTGTTTCTACTTCTTCAACGGCTTTATCACCCATTTTCATTACGGTTCCCTTTCCGTAGGTCTTGTCTAATTTGTCTAATGTAAGTTGTAAGGCTTTTAATTTAGCTTCTTTTTCTGGATTTGCTTTTTCTTTGTCGGAACTCATCTTTGCTGTCATTTAGTTTAACTTATTTTTAGTAAAAATACTTATTTTTTCCGAAGTTCCAAGTAGTGTTTTAATAAAGAATTTTGAGTTGGTAAAAAAAACGACTACAAAATAATTATTTTGTACTTTTGACCGCAATTTCACAGCAATGGAAAAAATAATATCGTATCCAATATCTATAATTAGCTTACTTTTGTTTTTGTTAACCATAGTTATATTTCATCCAATACAATGGGTTTGCTTCAACTTATTTGGATACCAAGCTCATAAAAAAAGTGTTGATTACCTCAATTTTATACTTTTACGAATAGGACATTTATTAGGAACGACTTATAAAGTTGAAAATAGAGAGTCCATTCCCAAAGGTGTTCCAATTATTTTTGTTGCCAATCATCAGAGTTTATATGACATCATCGGGATAATATGGTTCTTGAGAAAATTTCATCCTAAATTTGTAAGTAAGAAAGAATTAGGCAAAGGAATTCCAAGCATTTCCTATAATTTGAATCACGGAGGCTCTGTATTAATTGACAGAAATGATCCAAAACAAGCCATTTCAGTTATTAAAGAACTTTCTCAATATATTGAAAAAACGAATCGGTCAGCTGTAATTTTTCCTGAAGGAACACGATCTAAAACTGGAAGCCCTAAAGAATTTGCGAAAAGTGGCTTAAAAATACTTTGCAAATATGCTCCATCTGCTTATGTTGTCCCAATTACGATTAACAATTCATGGAAATTTGTTAAATTTGGCTTTTTGCCTTATGGTCTTGGAAATCGAATTACCTTTACCATTCATAATGCAATTCCTGTAAAGGATTCTGATATTGATAATTTAACAGATAGAGTCGAAGAAATAATAATTCAACATATAAATACATAAATAAATTGATTTCACAGTTTTGAGGAATTAAAACTATAAAGTCCAAACCCTAAATTAATTATGTCAATAAAAAATATGCGTCTTGAAGTGATGCAATTTCTTGAAAAAAACGTGGACACTTTTGTCGACCAATATTTAATTCCCGTTGAAAAAATTTGGCAACCTACCGATTTTTTACCTAATTCTCAATCGGAAAATTTCTATGAAGAAATTAAAGAATTACGTGAAATTGCCAAAGATTTACCTTATGATTTCTGGGTAACTTTAGTGGGAGATACCATTACTGAAGAGGCTTTGCCAACCTATGAATCATGGTTAATGGACGTTGAAGGGATAGACCAAGTTGAAGTAAACGGTTGGTCGAAATGGATTCGTCAATGGACAGGAGAAGAAAATCGTCATGGAGATTTGTTGAATAAATACCTTTATTTATCGGGTCGTGTGAATATGCGAGAAGTTGAAATGACGACACAACATTTAATAAATGATGGTTTCGATATTGGAACAGGAAGAGATCCATACAAGAATTTTGTTTATACAAGTTTTCAGGAATTAGCGACTTATGTATCTCACAATCGTGTGGCGCAACTGGCAAAAACGTATGGTGATAATAAATTGTCCAAGATTTGCAAAATGATTGCGGGCGATGAAATGCGTCATCATCACGCTTATAGCGAATTTGTGAACCGTATTTTCCAAGTAGATCCAAGCGAAATGATGTTGGCTTTTCAATATATGATGAAACAAAAAATCGTGATGCCAGCACAATTTTTGAGAGAATCAGGCGAAAAAATGAGTTCTGCATTTGAACATTTTTCAGATTCCGCACAAAGAATAGGTGTATATACAGCAAGTGATTATGTGGATATTATGCAAAAATTAATTGATAAATGGGAAATTGATAAAATTTCAAATTTAACAGACGAAGCTGAAAAAGCCCGTGATTATTTGATGAAATTACCAGGAAGAATGGCTAAGATTTCTGAAAGATTAATTATCCCTCAAGAATCTCAAATTTTCAAATGGGTAGAACCAGCGAGAATTTAAAATTTTAATAAATGTAATTTTTAAATGTTGAGTTTTGAAGTATGCCTTTGAAATTCAGCATTTTTTATTCAAACAAACTATTATGAACAAACCAGATTTAATAAATGCAACAATTAAATTTGTAAAACGAGAACTTGAAAATGCCGAAGGTGGTCACGATTGGTTTCATATCGAACGTGTTTATAAAAATGCATTAATGATTGCAAATGGCGAGAATTGCGATATTGTAGTGGTAAAATTAGGAGCGCTGCTTCACGATATTGCGGACAGTAAATTTCACAATGGCGATGAATGGGTGGGGCCTAAAAAAGCAAGATTGTTTTTAGAAAGCGAAAATGTTCCCGAAAACACAATTCTTCACGTTATCAATATTATTGATAATATTTCTTTTAAAGGTGGAAATGTAATCAAAAACTTTCACTCATTAGAACTTGATATTGTTCAAGATGCCGATCGTTTAGACGCCATTGGCGCTATCGGAATTGCACGAACTTTCAATTACGGGGGCTTTAAAAACCGAGTGATTTATAATCCTGAAATTGCTCCAAATCTTCACATGAGCAAAGAGGAATATAAAAATTCTACCGCACCAACGATCAACCATTTTTATGAAAAATTGTTGCTTTTGAAAGACAAAATGAACACCAAAACCGGAAAAGAAATCGCCACGCAAAGACATCATTTTATGGGATCCTTTTTATCACAATTTTATGCCGAATGGGAAGGTAAAAAATAATTTATTTAGATTATAATCCTTTAAAATCCGGCTTTCTTTTTTCTAAAAAAGCCTTTGTTCCTTCTTTGAAATCTTCGGTGCCAAAGCATTTTCCAAACGCCTCGATTTCTGTTTTATATCCGTTTACTCCCTCTTTAAAATTGGCATTAATTGCTTTTATTGCTTGGCCAATTGCTATGGGAGAATTCCTAGCTATTTTTTGACCAATGCCGTTACAGAATTCGAAAAGTTCCGCTTGAGGCACAACATGATTAACTAAACTATACGATTTTGCTTCGTCTGCAGTTAACATTCCCGCAGTCATAATCAGTTCCATTGCTTTTCCTTTTCCGACTAATTGTGGCAATCTTTGTGTTCCTCCGTAACCCGGAATTACGCCAAGAGAAACTTCAGGCAAACCCATTTTTGCGTTTTCAGAAGCCACTCTAAAATGACAGGCCATAGCTAATTCTAATCCGCCACCAAGTGCAAATCCATTGATTGCAGCAATTACAGGGGTTTTCAAATTCTCGATTAAATCGAATAAAAGTGCTTGACCTTGTTCCGCTAATTCAGCACCTTCAATTACAGAAAAGTTAGCAAATTCAGAAATATCTGCACCTGCAACAAACGCTTTGTCGCCACTTCCGGTTAGAAGTATTACTCGAATTTCTTTATTTTTTTCCAATAAAGAAAAGGCATCGTGCAATTCTAAAATTGTTGCTTTATTCAGCGCATTCAATTTTGTTGGTCGATTAATAGTTACAATGGCAGTTTTATTTTCTGTGGTAACTAAAATATTTTCGTAGTTCATTTTTTGATTTTATGAGTTAATTATTGGTAGCGAAACAATAAAAGTTGCTCCTTTTCCAAATTCTGTTTCAAATGTAATTGTTCCTTTATAATTTTCAATTATGTTTTTAATAATTCCCAGTCCCAATCCCATTCCACTGTTTTTTGTGGTAAATTTAGGCTCGAATATTCTATCTCTATTTTCAAGTTCTATCCCTATACCATTGTCTTTTACAAGAATTAAAACATGGTTATCTTCTTTTTTCACCGAAACTAATATTGACTTTTCAACTTGATTTTCAGGAATAGATTGAATGGCATTTTTTACTAAATTCGTAATCACACGAATCAACTGTGCGCGATCCATTTTTGATATAATGCTTTTTTCATCACTTTCAAAAAGGATATAATCTTGATTGAAAATATCTAGTGTCAATTCAACCACATTAACCACATTTAATGTTTCGTTTTGCTGCGCTGGCATCGATGCAAAATTTGAAAAAGCGGATGCAACCGAACTCATGGTGTCAATTTGTTGAATTAAAGTCTTAGAATAATCGTTCAATTTTTGTTTTAATTCGGGGTCGTTTGGATCAAATTTTCTCTGAAAACTTTGCACCGTTAATCGCATTGGCGTAAGCGGATTTTTAATTTCGTGAGCCACCTGTTTTGCCATTTCGCGCCAAGCTTCTTCTCGTTCACTTTGGGCTAATTTTAGGGCGCTTTCTTCCAATTCATCGACCATTCCGTTGTAGGCTTTTATCAATAAATTGATTTCTTTGCTGTTGGCTTCCAATACAATTTTTTCGTTTTTCTGATCCAAACTCGTATCTCTCAATTTATCAGAAATTGTTTTCAATGATTTTGTAATATAGGTCGAAAGGAAATACGCTAATCCAAAGGCAATCAACAGCATAAATGCATAAACTTGCCCCAATCGGATTAAGAAATTTTGAAGTTCTTTTTCATAAAAACTGTCGTCCTCCACATATGGAATATTTAAAATTCCAAGCGGCTTGAATTTTTCATCCTTAATTAAACTATAGGAAGAACGGTTTTTTATTCCGTCAATGTTTTTAATATCAACGTATCTTTTTTCGATGGAAGATTGCACCAATTTCAATATGTATTTTGGAATTGGGGGCGCAATGGTATCAACAGAAAAAGCTGCTTTCGAAGATTTTAATAACTTTCCATCCAATCCAAAAATATTGATTTCTAATCCATGAATTTGTGACAATTCGTGAATTTTATCTTTGAAAATCAGGTCTAAATTATTGGTCGAAAGCGGATAAGTTGTATTGGCAAGAACGTAGTTTATGTGTTCGTTAATAGCAATTTCTTTACGTTCTAATCTTTCTTGGTGGTATTCTTTGGATTCGTTTTTAAACTGAATAACAGAAATAGATGCCATTAAAATGGATGCAATCAAAACCAATACAATCATCGACAGGAAAATCCTAGTTCGAAGAGAAAGCATTGACATTTTGAATTTTGCAGACATAATTTACGACTTGTTTCGTTCTCGAATTCGTTTGTACATTTTGAATCCTAACATTATTGTAATCGAAAAAACAAAGATTCCGAGAACGCCATAAATCCAGTTTACCGCATTTTTCAGTATGACTAAAAACACTACAGCAAACAGAATTAAGGTTGCTCCTTCATTCCACAATCGCATAAAATTGGAAGTGTATTTCACTTCGTCATTTTGTAATTCTTTATAAATGGAATGACATTTAAAATGATAGATAAACAACAAAACTACGAATCCTAATTTTACTTGCATCCAAGGCATTTCCAAAAAAGCAGGGTTCAGATGTAGTAAAAATAGTGCAAAAAGGGTAGCCAAAATGGCACTTGGCCACGTGATAATGTACCACAACCGATAAGTCATTATCTTATATTGATTTTGCAAGATTTCCTTTTCAGGCGATGGCTTATCGTTGGCTTCAATTTGGTATACAAAAAGACGCACAATATAAAAAAGCCCTGCAAACCATGTGATTACAAAGATGAGGTGAAGCGATTTTAAATAGTTGTAATATTCCATTTATTTTTTGTTTAAAGTTTAAGGTCGTAATATAACTTTAAACATTTTTACTTTGCCCAATCATTTATCCAATTTCCAACAGTTTGGCACCATTCGTCACCATCGTTCATACAAGGAATTGCCATGAAATTTTCGCCACCATGTTCTTTAAATTCGTGGCTGGCTTCCATAGCTATTTCTTCCAATGTTTCTAAACAATCTGATACAAATGCGGGTGTTACAACCGCTAAATTCTTGATTCCTTTTTCAGGCATTTTGTTCACTTCCACATCCGTGTATGGCGTCAACCATTTGTCGCCCGCCAACCTCGATTGAAATGTTTGACTGTATTTTCCTTCTGGAATTCCCAAATATTTTACAACCTGTTTTGTAGTTTCATAACATTGGTGGCGGTAACAAAATTCGTGTGCTGGTGAAGGCGTGTTGCAGCAAGAACCATCAATTTTGCAATGTGATTTCGTTATGTCGGTTTTACGAATATGACGCTCTGGAATCCCGTGATAGGAGAACAATAAATGATCATAATCGTAGTTTTCCAAATGCTTTTTGATAGAATTTCCCAAACTTGAAATGTAATCTGGTTTGTTATAAAAAGCAGGAACAATCGTGAATTTCATCTCAGGAAAATATTTTTTTCTGTGCTCTTCTGCCAATTCTAAAATGGTCGTAGTAGAAGCCATCGCATGTTGCGGATACAAAGGAAATAACAAAACTTCATCAACGCCTTTGTTTTTCAATTCTTGTAATCCTTTGAGGATTGACATTTTTCCGTAACGCATCGCTAAAGCAACAGGAATTTCGGTGTGAGTTTGCACTTTCTTCTGCATTCTTTCAGAAATTACTACTAATGGCGATCCTTCTTCCCACCAAATTTTTGCGTATGCGGCAGCTGATTTCTTTGGTCTTGTTTGTAAAATAATTCCACGAACCAATAAAGCTCGCAATAAAAACGGAACGTCAATTACGTATTTATCCATTAAAAACTCGTCTAAATACGGCTTAACATCTTTTGCAGTTGGACTTTCTGGAGAACCTAAATTGACTAATAATACACCTTTCATTTTATTTTATTTTTGCATAAAAGTAATTCAAACTTACTTTTTATTATTTGTGATTAACTATTTTTTAATGCTTGTTCACTATCAAAAATGACGTGATTATGTGTTTGGATTAATCGCCATCAGATATTTTTTTGGCGTGGTTGCAAATTTCTTTTTGAAAGCGGCAATAAAATGACTTCCTGTGCTGTAGCCAATTTTCAAACCGACTTCATTTACATTGTAGGAACCACTATCTAACAATTTTCGGGCGCAATCCATTTTGTAATCAAACAGAAATCCATAAACCGTGTCCCCATAAATTTGTTTGAAACCCATTTTTAATTTCTTCAAATTCAATCCCACTTGGTCGGCTAATTCTTGTAAACCTGGTGGTTCTGACATATTTGCAATTACGATTTCCTTCGCTTTTCTAATTTTCATCACATTGTCTTCATCAATCAAAAACGGACATTGTTCGGCATCAGGATCTTCGGAGCGGTTGAAATACAAACTCAACAATTCATATCCTTTTCCTTTATAATATAGGTTTTTAATGTTTGGATGTAAATTATAATGAAACAATTGACTTAAAACGATTGCCATCGAAGGACTAATGTCACTTTCGTTATAGTATTTTTTATCCTGATTTTCACCGCTCAAAAACGGAATATAACTGGCCTCGGTAGAAAATAAAGCATGAAATTTTTTGATAGAAATTATCACAGAAATTACCCACGTTTGTGGTTCTAAAAGCAAATTCAGTGGCAATTCTTTTTGCGGGTTATAAAGCAGTAACGCCTTTTCTTCTTTCAAATCTAAGGTGTAATTTCCTTGATTGAAAATAAATTTTGCCTTCCCTTTGATTCCAAAATGAAATTGAATTAGTCCTTGACTTATTTGTTTTTCTACTTGAAACGTTTCATTTCCATCGTTTTGAAAGCGAATTAGAATAAAATCATCTTCAATTTTTATAACTTCTTGAGAACCCATAGCGGTATTTTTTTAATAAAAAAGTGATAATTATCATGTTATTCTATTTAGAACGACTCTAAATAAATAATCTTTAACCCCCATATTTCATTACAAAAATAGAAATTATTATACAAAAATAACGATTTAGATCCAAAAATTCTCATAGCGACACAAATAGTCCTTTAAGCGTTGTTTTTATAAAAACTATAATTATAGTTTTGTTAAACTTTATAGAAAGTGAATATATGAAAAATAATCAATCGAAACCGCTCTATTTTTATTCCGTAGGTGTTAGCTATAAAAAAGCGGATGCCGAGATGAGAGGAAAGTTCAGTTTGGATGCTGCTGCCAAAACGAATTTGCTTGAACAAGCTAATTTAGAAGGAATTGAGAGTTTGATTGTAACGTCAACATGTAACAGAACTGAAGTTTATGGATTTGCGGAACATCCTTTTCAATTGATTAAATTAATTTGTGAAAATAGTAATGGAACTGTTGAAGCGTTTCAGGAAGTTGGATTTATATATAAAAACCAAGAAGCAATCAATCATATTTTTCAAGTAGGAACAGGTTTAGATAGCCA
Organism: Flavobacterium sp.; assembly: GCA_044373885.1. Taxonomy (GTDB): domain Bacteria; phylum Bacteroidota; class Bacteroidia; order Flavobacteriales; family Flavobacteriaceae; genus Flavobacterium. The sequence continues at coordinate 16,725 of JBIPNF010000004.1, forward strand.
AATTCTCGGGGATTTTGAGATTATAAGTCAAATTAAATTGAGTTTTGCCGAATCAAGAAAGTTCGGATTAATAAACACCTATCTAGACCGATTAATAAATGCGGTGATTCAAGCCAGTAAAAAAATTAAAACCGATACCGAAATCAGTTCTGGAGCAACATCTGTTTCTTTTGCATCGGTTCAATATATTATTAAAAACGTCGAGAATATTGGAAACAAAAATATTCTCCTTTTTGGAACAGGAAAAATCGGAAGAAATACCTGTGAAAATTTAGTAAAACATACTAAAAACGAACACATTACTTTAATAAATCGTACCAAAGATAAAGCCGAAAAATTAGCAGGAAAATTGAATTTGATAGTCAAAGATTATGCAGAATTGCACCTTGAACTTCAAAAAGCAGATGTTGTCGTGGTAGCTACTGGTGCTCAAAACCCTACAATTGATAAAGCAATTTTGAATTTGAAAAAACCAATTCTAATTTTGGATTTATCAATTCCGAAAAATGTACACGAAAATGTAAAGGATTTAGAAGGCGTGACTTTAATTCATATGGATCATTTATCACAAATGACCGATGATACTTTGGAAAGAAGAAAACAACATATTCCAGCTGCCGAAGCAATTATTGAAGACATCAAAATGGAATTTAATATTTGGATGAATGGTCGCAAACACGCACCAACAATTCATGCTTTGAAAGCAAAACTGAATGATATTGCTGCCAATGAACTAAATTTTCAGCGAAAAAAACTTTCTAATTTTGATGAAGAACAAGCTGAATTAATCAGTAGCAGAATCATCCAAAAAATCACCAATCATTTTGCAAGCCACCTAAAAGACGAAAATACATCGGTAGACGAAAGTATTGATTTCATTGAGAAAGTTTTTCAAATTGGACAACAACTACCTGTGAAAACAACCTCAATGATTGAAGAAAAATACAAAATTACATTGTCCTAAATAATTTAAAGTTAGCAAGGATTAAAAAATATAGTGAATGGCTCAAAAAGTGATACGTATTGGAACCCGTGATAGTGAATTAGCACTTTGGCAAGCACACACAGTAGAAAAAAAATTAAACGATTTAGGCTATAAAACTGAAATTATCGCAGTAAAATCCACAGGCGATATTATACTCAACAAACCTTTATATGAACTAGGAATCACGGGAATTTTCACGAAAACCCTCGATATTGCTATGATTAATGGTCAAGTAGATATCGCAGTGCACTCTATGAAAGATGTGCCAACGGCTTTACCCATTGGAATTGTGCAAGTTGCCGTTTTAGAGCGCGCCAACGAAAAAGACATTTTAGTGTATAAAAACAATCTTGATTTTCTTACAGATAACGGAATTATCGCAACGGGAAGTTTGCGTCGTCAAGCGCAATGGCTTCATAAATATCCAATGCACAAAGTGGTTGATTTACGCGGAAATGTGAATCTGAGAATGCAAAAATTGAATGAAAGTGAGTGGAACGGAGCCGTATTTGCAGCAGCAGGATTAGAACGAATTGGCCTTAAACCAGAAAAATTCATTCCTTTAGACTGGATGATTCCCGCACCAGCGCAAGGCGCAATGGTAATTGTAGCCATGGCAAATGATGAGTTTTGCAAACAAGCCGCTGCAGAACTCAACGATCTTGAAACCGACATTTCTACATACATAGAAAGACAATTTTTAAAAACATTGGAAGGCGGATGCACAGCACCAATTGGTGCATTTGCAAAATTTACCGAAGACACAATCGAATTTAAAGGAGCCCTTTTTTCATTAGACGGAAAACAAAAATTAGAATTTGAAAAAGTAGTTCCAATAGAACAATGGAAAAAATTAGGTTTTGAATTAGCCAAAGAAATTTTGAACAATGGCGGAGCAGAACTAATGAAAAATATTAAAGAAGCATTGAAAAAATAATGAGCACAATCCAAATTTTATCAACAAAAATACTTTCTGACAATCAGAAAAATGCATTAGAATCAGCTAATTTTAATGTTATTGAATATGATTTTATTCAAATTAAAACCCAAAAATTTGAACTTAAAGAAATCAATGACAATTTGATTATTACAAGTCAAAATGCTGCACAAAGTTTATTGCTTCAGCCTGATTGTGAACAATTAAAAACTAAAAATGTGTTTTGCGTTGGATTAAAAACCAAGATTTTATTGTCTGAAAGCGGGTTTAACGTAATTGCTTACACGGGTTATGCGTCAGATTTGGCTGAAATCATCACTTTGATTTATGCTAATGAAAGTTTCACTTTTTTCAGTGGAAATTTGCGAAAAGAAACCTTGCCAAAAGCATTAAAAGAAGCAAAAATCAAGTTCAATGAGATTCAGGTCTATGAAACTTCATTGACACCACAAAAAATAAAAGCTACCGTTGAGGCCATTCTGTTTTTTAGCCCTTCGGGAGTGGAAAGTTACTTGAAAGAAAATACCATAAAAAAAGAGCTTTGCTTTTGCATCGGTGAAACAACTGCGGACGCATTACCAAAAACAGTAAAAAACATAATTATCGCAGCCCAACCGTCAATTGAAGACGTGATTGAAGAATGTATCGAAGAATATAAATAATCCCCCTAACCCCAAAGGGGAATCGGAAAAAGCATAATAAAAATGATAAAGAACGACCTATTTTTAAAAGCATTACGAGGAGAAACAGTTGAGCGCCCACCAGTTTGGATGATGCGTCAAGCCGGAAGATATTTGCCAGAATTCATTGCGTTGCGTGACAAATATGATTTTTTTACGCGATGTCAAACGCCAGAATTAGCGGCTGAAATTACCGTTCAACCTATTCGAAGAATTGCGCCAGATGTAGCAATTTTGTTCTCGGATATTTTGGTTGTTCCGCAAGCAATGGGAATAGAAGTTTTGATGAAAGAGAATTTCGGTCCGTTTTTACCCAATCCAATTCGTACTATTCAGGATGTCGAAAAAGTAATTGTTCCTAACATTCAAGAAACTTTGGGTTATGTAATGGACGCAATTAAATTGACCAAAGAAATGTTGAATGATGAAGTTCCGTTAATTGGTTTCGCAGGTTCGCCTTGGACAATTTTCTGTTATGCTGTGGAAGGAAAAGGATCGAAAAGTTTTGATACTGCTAAAGGATTTTGTTTTTCAAATCCTGTTGCAGCACACGTATTATTGCAAAAAATTACCGACACGACTATTTTATATTTGAAAGAAAAAGTAAAAGCTGGCGTTGATGCCGTTCAAATTTTCGACTCTTGGGGCGGAATGCTTTCGCCGGTGGATTATCAAGAATTCTCTTGGAAATACATCAACCAAATTGTGGAAGCTTTGGCAGACGAAACACACGTTATTGTTTTTGGAAAAGGATGTTGGTTTGCCTTGGGAGAAATGGGAAAAAGTAGGGCTTCTGCATTGGGAGTTGATTGGACATGTTCACCAAGAAATGCAAGATATTTATCAGGTGGAAACATCACTTTACAAGGAAATTTTGATCCAAGTCGTTTGCTTTCGCCAATTCCAGTTATCAAGAAAATGGTTCACGAAATGATTGACGAATTCGGAAAAGACAAATATATTGCCAATTTAGGGCACGGTATTTTACCAAATATCCCTGTAGATCACGCAAAAGCATTTATTGATGCGGTGAAGGAGTATAGAAAATAGTGAATAAAAAATTATACATATTATTTGTTTTATTGGGTCTTATTCCCGCAACATATTTGTTGTTTTTAACTTTGCTTTTTGGTTGGTTGGTTTTATCGGAAATAAATCTATCCAATTTATTAGATGAAATTCCAATATTATTTTGTTTTTCACTAGGTATTTGTGGCTATTTGGGTTTATTATCAACTTTACGGGGATTACAAAAACGATATTACAAATTAAATTTGATGTTACTCGGGTTTGGATTACTTGGCAATATTTTATTTATTTCTCTAATAGGAACTAAAGGCGCTTGGAAAAGAGTAATTTTTGGAGAAGGGGATATAGTAGAATGGTTTGTCGGAATATTACCTAATATTATTAGTCTGATTTTAATTGTATTGATTTTATCAAAAATTTACAAAGACAGAAATGAAAAATAAATTCTACCAATACATACAAAACCTACAAGACCAAATCTGTGCAGGATTAGAAGTTGCTGACGGCGAAACTAAATTCCGTGAGGATATTTGGGAACGTCCAGAAGGTGGTGGCGGAAGAACCCGCGTTATAGAAAACGGTCCCGAAGGTTCGGGAGCTTTCGAAAAAGGCGGTGTGAATATTTCTGCAGTGCACGGAAAATTGCCTGAAAGCATGCAAAAATTATTCAATGTGGGCGAAGCTGATTTTTTTGCCTGTGGATTGAGTTTGGTTTTGCATCCAAAAAATCCAATGGTGCCAACGGTTCATGCGAATTGGCGCTATTTTGAAATGTACGATGATAACGGAAATGTCATTCAGCAGTGGTTTGGTGGCGGGCAGGATTTAACACCGTATTATTTGTTTGAAGAAGATGCAATACATTTTCATCAAACGTGTAAAACGGCTTGCGACAAACATAATCTAGATTTTTATCCAAAATTTAAAAAACAGTGTGACGCTTATTTTTGGAATGCACATCGCAATGAAGCACGCGGAATTGGCGGATTATTTTTCGATTATTGTAAAGCAACAGAAGAAATGTCAATGGAAAATTGGTTCAGTTTTGTATCTGAAGTTGGTAATAGTTTTCTGGAAGCGTATGTTCCGATTGTCGAAAAAAGAAAAAATTTATCCTATTCGGAAGCCAATAGAACTTGGCAAGAAATCCGTCGTGGAAGATATGTTGAATTCAACTTGGTACACGACAAAGGCACGCTTTTTGGCTTAAAAACCAATGGAAGAATTGAAAGTATTTTGATGAGTTTGCCGCCACACGTTCAGTGGGTTTACGATCATCATCCTGAAAAAGGCAGTGAAGAAGAAAAATTAGTAACAGTATTAGAGAATCCGAAAAATTGGATTTAATACTTATTTTAAATGTTGAATTATAAATTTTAAATGGGTTTAAATGAACTTTAAACCTAAAACTTTAAACTAAAATATATGTTCCCATTACAAAGAGGTCGTCGTTTAAGAGTAAACGAATCCATTAGAAGTTTGGTTCGTGAAACAACATTAAGTCCATCCGATTTTATGTTTCCAATGTTCATTGCAGAAGGTGAAAACTATAAAGTAGAAATTTCTTCAATGCCAGGAATTTTTCGTCGTTCGATCGATTTAACCGTCGAAGAAGTTAAAGAATTGTTCGCTTTAGGAATTCGCGCCGTAAATATTTACGTAAAAGTCGACGAATCACTAAAAGACAACACTGGAAAAGAAGCTTGGAACCCAAATGGATTGATGCAACGTGCTATCCAAGCCATCAAATCTGCTTGTCCAGAAATGATTGTTATGCCCGATGTAGCTTTGGATCCGTATTCAATTTATGGTCACGACGGTATTATTGCGAATGGTGATATTGAAAACGATGCTACAAACGAAGCATTAGTAAAAATGGCAGTTTCTCACGCACAAGCTGGAGCTGATTTTGTTGCGCCAAGCGACATGATGGACGGACGTGTTTTGCGTTTACGTCAAGGATTAGATGCTGCAGGATTTCAAAATGTGGGAATTATGAGCTATTCGGCTAAATATGCTTCGGCATTTTATGGTCCTTTTCGCGATGCTTTAGATAGTGCGCCAGTTGATAATGCGGATATTCCAAAAGACAAAAAAACCTACCAAATGGATTATGCCAATCGCATCGAAGCCATCAAAGAAGCTTTAATGGATGTTGAAGAAGGTGCCGATATGGTTATGGTAAAACCCGGAATTGCGTATCTTGACATTGTTCGCGAAGTCAAAAATGCGGTGAATGTTCCCGTAACGGTTTTTCATGTTTCGGGAGAATATGCCATGATAAAAGCCGCTTCCGAAAGAGGTTGGCTCGATCACGACAAAATTATGATGGAACAATTAATGTGCATCAAAAGAGCAGGAGCAAGTTTAATTTCGACGTATTTTGCCAAAGAAGCAGCCATAATTTTAAACAAATAACAATGAAAAAAATAGCTTTATTAGTTTGTCTAATTGCATTTATTTCTTGCAAAAAAGAAAGCCAAGAAGCTTTTGGGCAACCCAATCCAACCGAAGTTTCTCAAACGCCCGAGCAACTTGGGAAATCTATTTTTGAAGGAAAAGGCAATTGTGTAGCGTGTCATAAAATCAATGAAAAGCTAGTGGGGCCAAGCGTTCAAGATATCGCTAAAATCTACACAGCACAAAATGGCGATATGGTTTCCTTCCTAAAATACGACGCAAAACCAATAGTTGATCCTTCTCAATATGAAGTGATGAAAACCAATTTTGCCCTTACAAAAGCCATGTCCGACGAAGAATTAAAAGGTTTGGAAGCCTACATTTACAGTCAAGTAAAATAAAAATTTGTATTTATTTTGAAAAATCAGTAGATTTAATCAAATTCTATTAATTTATGAAAACCTATTTTGCTCTAATTTTATTTTTGTTTACATCACTTGGCTTTAGCCAATATCAACCTATTTCTTTTAGTTCTAAGTTTAAAATTATCCCTTCAACACTGTTTGATACTTATAGTAATAAGGATGCAATTAAAGTAAATCGTCTTGGAATGCTATATAAAATGTCGCAAACAGACGTATTAGATATCAATAATGTTAGTTTATTTCCAAAAAATTACTCTTGGTCTTCAGATATTCGTAAAATAGAGAATTTCAAAATTATGGCTTTAAACATTAGGCAACAAGATTTATGCGGTCGTGATTTACCAATAGATATTCATTCTGAAGTAATTCAAAATGTTTCTTTAAAAAGCATTTCATATCCGTAAAATGAAAACTCCCTTCATAAATTTACCACTCTGTATCACTAAAATTGAAGGTGATTAAAACCAATTTTGCGCTTACAAAGGCAATGTCCGACGAAGAATTAAAAGGTTTGGAAGCTTATATGTATAGTACTTTTAAATAGTTTTTGAAGCTATTCCCGCTATCCGCTATATCTCTTGTGGCGAACCCCGCTACAAGAGGATGCCGCTGCTATCGGGGCTAAAAATCAGAACAAACATGGAAACTGCGAACTTTAAAACACCACTAGGAATCGCCACAATTACAGGCGACCAAAACGGAATTGCTACAATTTCAATTGCTGATAAAGGAGAACTATCAACCGAAATCCCTTCCATTTTACAAGAAGCAATCACTCAACTTAACGAATATTTCAATAAAAACAGAACGAGTTTCACATTCAAATTAAATCCAAAAGGAACCGATTTCCAACAAAAAGTATGGAAAGGTTTACTCGAAATCCCATACGGAAAAACAATGTCTTACCTAGAATTATCAAAAAAATTAGGAGATGTAAAAGCCATTCGTGCAGTAGCTTCAGCCAACGGAAAAAATCCACTTTGGATTGTCATTCCGTGTCACCGTGTCATCGGAACTGACGGTTCGTTAACAGGCTACGCAGGTGGTTTGTGGAGAAAGAAAGAACTTCTTGAACTCGAAAGTCCATCCAATCAAAGTGTTTTAAATTTTTAGGAACACCGCGGCCGAAAATTTCACAAAACAAATTTTTAAATGACGATTTATAAATAGTTATTGGAATGAATTTATTTTAATATAAATTCCGTAAATTCGTGTACAAACTATTTTTTATTTAAACCAATTAAAAACTACTTCTAATGAAATTATTAAAAAAACTATTTCTCTTTTTTGCCTTATTTCTAACTACAATAATTGTGTTAGCCTATGCTTTCAATGTAGATTATCTGATAAAAGCTGTTCGAACAATATACATAAAAGGCCATCAAACCGCCTATTTAGAAGACTACAAAGAATTTGATAACGGTACTATAGCCAAAAGTGATGTTGCGCAACCTTGGACAAATCATAAAAATTACAACAAAGTTAAAGCTACCCCAGCTTTAGAACAACTCCACAAACAAATTGGAACCGTTGCTTTTTTAATCATAAAAAACGATAGTATTTGGCATGAAAGTTATTATGATGGTTTTGATAAAAATTCCAAGTCCAATTCCTTTTCAATGGCAAAAAGCATTGTTTCGGCTTCGCTAGGAAAAGCCATAATGGAAGGAAAAATTAAAAGTTTAGACCAATTGGTTTCTGACCTTTTTCCCGAATTTAAAGAAGGAAAAGCAGCAAAAATGACCGTTGGCGATTTGTCGTCCATGGCATCAGGATTGAATTGGGATGAAGCCTATTACAGCCCTTTTTCGATAACCACACGAGCTTATTTTACGGATGATTTAAGCAAAGTAATCCTAGGATTAAAAGGCGTTGACGAACCAGGACAAAAATACAAATACCTAAGCGGGAATACACAATTATTGGCCATGGTCATTGAAAAAGCAACGGGAGAAAGTTTGCCAAATTATGTTTCAAAGAACTTTTGGAAACCAATGGGAGCCGAAAACGATGCGCTTTGGCAAACCGATAAAAAAGGTGGAATTGTAAAAGCTTTTTGCTGTATCGCCAGTGATGCGAGAGATTTTGCCCGCTTTGGAAAACTCTACAAACAATACGGAAAATGGAACGGCAAACAACTTTTAGACAGTACATTCATTGCAAAATCGATTACGCCAAGATTTAAAGCGTCTCCAGAATATGGTTATGGCTGGTGGTTGAGCGATTACAAAGGCAAGAAAATATTTTATATGCGTGGCCATTTGGGACAATACGTAATCGTAATTCCCGAAGACGAGCTAATTATTGTGAGATTAGGAAACGAAAAAGGACTCCAAACCGACAAGTCGCCACACAGCGATGATTTTTTTGTATATATCGATGAAACCTATAAAATGCTAGCCCAATGATAGAAAAAATAAGCCTTGAAAACATCCTTTTTTTAGATATTGAAACCGTTCCAGAAGCTGCCGATTATAATGAGTTGGATGCCGAAATGAAAGACCTTTGGGAACACAAAACACAATACCAAAGAAAGGAAGAATATACGCCAGAAGATTTTTATGACCGTGCAGGAATTTGGGCTGAATTTGGAAAAATTGTCTGTATTTCCGTCGGTTATTTTACAATAAAAGGAGACATTCGACACTTTCGAGTGACTTCGTTTTTTGGCGATGAAAAGAAAATTCTTCACGATTTTATCAATCTCTTGAACAATCATTTCAACAAGCCGCAACACGTTTTGTGTGGCCATAACGCAAAGGAATTCGACATTCCATTTATTGCGAGAAGGATGATTATCAATCAAATTTCCATTCCAAACAAACTGAATTTATTTGGTAAAAAACCTTGGGAAATTCCCCATTTGGATACTTTAGAATTATGGAAATTTGGTGATTACAAACATTTCACGTCTTTAAAATTACTAACAAAAATCCTTGGAATTCCTTCTCCAAAAGGCGACATAGACGGAAGTCAAGTTGGGCATGTTTTTTATGTTGAAAAAGATATCGATAGAATTGTAACCTATTGCGAAAAAGACACGATTGCCGTAGCACAAATATTCCTACGTTTGAGAAGAGAAGATTTGCTCATTGAAGAAGAAATCATTCACGTCTAATTTGATTTTTGATATTGACATTGCCATTACAATTGAAATTGATTTTTGTCATTGCCATTGATTTTATTACATTTACAAAAAATACAGATTATGGTTTTAAGTAGATTTTGGTTGGTTATATTTATTTCTTCAATTGCATTTGTTGTAATCAGTTTGTTTTCTGGCAATAGTTACACACTTGACTTTATTATAAATGGAAAAAAAGACGATCCAATTTTAATATCAGAAAAATACCTCAATCAAGTTCCAGTTTTCATAAAAGACAGTATTGAAAACGCTCCTGACAAAACAATTGTAATTGATAAAATCGCTTCAAACCCTGATACGACTTACGTTTATTCGGCGAAAACCGTAAAAATCTTCAGCGGTGTGCAAAAATCCGACGGTTTACTTCCCACTTGTAAAAGCACTTTACTGGATTTAATTTTGCCACTTCTTGCTTATCTAGCCTTTTTCTGTGGATTGATGGAACTCTTAATTATTTCTGGTGCTTCAGAAAAACTTGCAAAATTACTGAGTCCCGTGTTTGTAAAAGTATTTCCAAGCGTTCCCAAAAATCACCCGTCTATTTCTTTTATGACCATGAACTTTGCTGCTAATTTCCTAGGATTAGATTCTGCAGCCACGCCATTTGGGTTGAAAGCGATGGAAAGTTTACAAGAAATAAATCCCGATAAAGCCAAGGCGAGTGACGCTCAAATTATGTTTATGTGTCTGCATGCCTCGGGGCTTACTTTGATTGCAACCTCAATAATTGGTTATCGCGCGGCGGCCAACGCTACCAATCCCGCCGATGTTATGTTGCCTTGCATTATCACTTCTTTTATCGGAACCATTGCTGCTTTTCTTATTGTTGGAATTAAGCAAAAAATCAATTTCAAAAGCGCTTCATTAGTAGTGGCTTTAATAACATTAATTGCTGCAATTATAGGTTTGTTGATGTATGTAAACCATTTGGATATCATTGGGAAAAATTACTTTACTTCTAATCTTTCTGCGTTGATATTGGTTGGGATTATCGCTTTTACCTTACTTTTTTCATTTTTTAAAGAGAAGAAATTTGCCGCCGCCAATACGACTGTTTTTGAGGCTTTTGTCTCAGGAGCGAATAATGGGGTCAAAACTGGAGTTACCATTTTTCCTTATGTTTTGGGAATGTTAGTGGCTATTTCGTTATTCAGAAACAGCGGTTTGTTTGAAATTATTAGCGAGTGGATTGCTTTTGCTTTTTCAAATATGGGCGTGAGCAAAGAAATTACCGATGCATTACCAGTTGCGTTGCTTAGACCTTTTAGTTCTGCAGGATCTCGCGGATTTTTAATTGATTCGATGAATACTTTTGGTGCCGATTCCTTAACAGGAAGATTGAGTAGCATATTTCAATGCAGCGCCGAAAGTACTTTTTATGTTATTGCGGTTTACTTTGGTTCTGTTAATATAAAAAACACCCGTTACGCATTAGGAACCATGCTTTTAGTTGATTTGATTTGTGTGATTACGGCTATTTTTGTGGCAACTTGGTTTTTTTAGAAACTAAAAATCAAACTTCAATTGAACTACTATGGTTTTCTTGATTTCGGTGTTCAAATTACTCAAGGAAATTCCCAACAAACGAACGGAATCTTTCATGCGTTCTTGAAACAATAATTCTTTTACGGTATCGAACAAAAGCGACTTATCCGAGATAAAATAAGGCAACGTTTTGCTTCGAGTTTGCTGTGTAAAATCGCTGTATTTTATTTTTAAAGTTACCGTTTTCCCTGCAATTTTGTGCTTTTTTAAACGGCGGTCTAATTCGGCTGCAATTGTTTCTAGTCGGTCTTGCATGAAAATCTCGGATGTTAGATTTTCATCAAAGGTGTGTTCGGCGGCTACCGATTTTGTAATCCGATTGGGTTTTACTTCGCTATTGTGGATGCCCCGAACGACATTGAAATAAAATGTGCCCGATTTTCCAAAATGTTTTTCTAAGAATTCGATGGGTTTGCTTTTTAAATCCAAACCCGTAAAAATTCCCAATTGGTACATTTTTTCGGTAGTTACTTTTCCCACGCCATAAAATTTTCGGATGGGCAAATCTTCTAGAAACGAAATCACTTCGTCGGGTGGAACTGTTTTTTGTCCATTGGGTTTGTTAACATCACTAGCAACCTTAGCAATGAATTTATTTACTGATATTCCTGCCGATGCCGAAAGTCCCACTTCGTTAAGAATTCGCAATCGGATTTCTTGGGCAATTAGCGAGGCGCTAGGATTTCCTTTTTTGTTATGGGTGACATCAAGATAGGCTTCGTCAAGAGAAAGTGGCTCGACCAAATCGGTGTAGTCATGAAATATTTTTCGGATTTTTTGAGAAATCTCTTTGTAGCGGTCAAATCGGGGTCTTACAAAAATCAGTTCGGGACAATATTTTTTTGCCAATGCGCCACTCAACGCACTTCGAACACCAAATTTCCGCGCTTCATAACTTGCTGCCGAAACTACGCCACGAATTTCATTGCCTCCAACCGCAACTGGTTTTCCCCGTAAATCAGGGTTGTCCAGTTGTTCGACAGAAGCATAAAAAGCGTCCATATCGACATGAATTATTTTTCGTTGTGGCGCAGTTTCCTCCATTTTAAAATTAAAAATGCTTGGGATAATAATTGTGGTTTTTTACTATTTGGATACCCTCAGATAGTTTTTACAAAAGTACAAATTCTTACTATTATGACTTGTTAAACTTCTACGTCATCAGAAATTTGTTGCTTCCTTTCTGTTGGAAAAAAGAAACTCATAGGTTTTTTCTTAAAGTGATTCCAAATTGAAGCGGCTACAAAGCGCAATTCAAAAACGGATATCGAACGAGAACGAAATGCCAATCCTAATGACAAACTAAAACTCACTAAAAAATTGACCAATCCAATAATTCCAATTCCGAAAATTCCCCAAAAAAGCATGGAATTACTTACGTTATAATTAGCGCCATAAAGTCCTAGCGCTAAGTTTCCGCTTGCAAAAGTAATGTGACGAATATCAAGGTTCAAACCTAGAAACATGCCCACAGAGGCGGTGCTTCCCATGAAAACCCCAAACCAGAAATTGGCAATCAATCCCGACCATTTTTTTTCATATAATTGTGATAATTTCAACGTTTTAGCTTTCCCGATACTCTTTTTCAATAACGGATGTTCTGCAATTCTAAAATAAACTTGGTTGTGTTTGTCACTGTTTGAAACACTACCAGAAATAATCCCAGATAAAAATAGAAAAACCCCTGCAATTGCAGCATGTAAAATGGCTAACGAGTGAATAGGACTCAAATCTGTTAGTAATATATTCCATTTTGCTTCAGCAATATTATAATCAAAAGCGTTATCTATGAGCCAAATTCCAAGCAAAGAAACGGGAAAAGCCATGACGACATTTCCTACAAAGGCGATGAATTGTGATCGGAAAACACGTGCGAAAAGTACTGCAAAAGGTTTGTATTTTTCAAAATGATTCCCCTTTTTTTTGGCTCCTTCTTCTAGTGCTTTTATCAAAACTGATGCGGTCATTGCGGGTTGTTTTGTGGCCAATGTGAATCCAAAAATATAGATTGCTATAAACCCAAAAGAATAGTTCATACTATAGAAAAAGGCATGTCCAAAAAAGCTGGTGTCTACTTTTGATAAAAGGACTTTGATGATACATAAAATCCCCACAATAAAACCTCCTCCAAGGGCAGTTCGGAGCATTCTGAAATATTCTCTTCTTCCTTCAGTGATGTAAGTTTCTCCTGTTTTTGCAGTGTGTTGCGTTATTTCATAGGAAATCAATTGTATGCTTTCGCCAATGAATTTTCTAACATTATTTTTGTAACAGTTGTATTTTATTAACTGAAGTAAAAGCTTAATCCCGTTACTTTTTTCATCATTTGCATTTTCAACAACCAATAAAGGAATCAAAACTTTTATACGTTCTAATTGCTGTTTTATTTTCAGCAAACTCTGATTGACGCGCATTGAAATACCGTATTTCGAACTGTTTTGAAATGCTGTTTCAATAAAACCTTCACACTTTTTGTGGAAAATCCAAAGTTGCAGGTACGTTTCGTCATCTGAAGTAATGTAATGAGTTGCTGAGTTTTTTACAGCAGCTTGAATCTTAAGAAGCTCATTTTCGAATGCAACAAAGGGACTTTCTAAATCTTCAAATTCAGGCACCATTTTGAGGATATCTGTTTCCATCGCACGACCGCTAATTCTTTGTGAAAGTAATGAGATTGATTTTAATAGTTCTGCCAATGCCGAATGAGATTCTTTAGTTTCATAAATGGATTGGAATTCTAAAAGCACATATAATTCTCCTAACTGTTCCAATGGAATTTTTTCAACCCAAATAACATCAGATGCCAAATAAAAAACCTGATTCAAAACATATTCTAAGGTGTTTTTTTGAGGTTGGTCGGGTAAAAATTTTGCGTAAATTCTTTTTTTAACTTCAAAAATAAAATCGACATCCTGCAAAATAGCAGCGTCAGAAAGAATTTTATTAAAAATCTTATTTGTTAGAATTTCCTTTAAATATAGCGATAGTTGGGTAGCGCAAATTGGATTTTTTTTCAAAAAAACAATAATTTCTTGCAAATCTACTTTGTCTAATTTTTCGGGGTGCAAAGGGCGTACTAGGTGAATTAAATTTACTAATACTTCTAATTCATCTGTTTTTGTTTTCCAAAATTGGGCCTCCCCAAAAGTATTGGATATAAATTCTAAAATTGAAATTTTGAGTTTTGATTTTGAAGTAAACATAGTTGAATCGCTCTGTGATTTGTAAAAATACGAATTGACACGTTAATTTTTATTAACTTAGTCAAATAAATAACATCTTTTAACAATGATCGAAATAGAGCGCAAATTTTTAGTCACTTCCGATGAATACAAAACGGCTGCTTTTGCAAAAAATGAAATTGCGCAAGGGTATTTAAATTCAACTCCAGAGCGAACAGTTCGCATTAGAATTAAAGGGAATAAAGGCTTTTTAACTATAAAAGGCAAAGGAAATGAATCTGGAATGTCACGATTTGAATGGGAAAAGGAAATCCCTATTTCTGACGCCAAATTACTTTTGAATCTGTGTGAAAGCCTTGTAATTATGAAAACCCGGTTTGAAATTAAAGTGGGGGATCACATTTTTGAAGTCGATGAATTTTCTGGAGAAAACGAGGGTTTGCTTCTTGCTGAAATAGAATTGCAATCGGAAACAGAATCTTTTAAAAAACCGAGTTGGTTAGGGAAGGAAGTTACAAATGACAACAGATTTTATAACTCTTATTTGAGTAAAAACCCTTTTAAAAATTGGGAAAAACAATAGTTATTCTATGGTTTCAATTTTCACGATTATGGAGCCGCTATTTTTATTAGAGGCTATTTCCATAAATGCACGCTTTGTCAGATCGATTTCTCGTCCTCTCGAAAATGGTCCGCGATCGATAACTTCTACAATTACTGATTTCCCATTTTCTTCGTTGGTGATTTTCAATTTTGTACCGAAAGGTAGTTTTCGATGTGCAGCGGTGTATTTATTATTGTCAAATCGAACACCACTTGAAGTTCTTCTGCCGTTAAATTTATTAGCATAATAAGAAGCGTGTGCCTTTGTTTTAAATGCTTTTAATTTTAATACTACTTTTGTTTTTATTGTGTCGGCAAGTATATTTTTAGTTTTAGCCGTGTCTAAAACTACTTTGTTTTTTGAGAGATTATTTTTTTTTTGGGCAAACATAGTTCCTCCTAATGCTAAAAAAAGGAAGACAAAAATAAATGAAATAGATTTTAATTTATGTAGGAACATAATTAATTATTTTTGATAGTTTCAAACTGCATTTCTTTAAAATGAGTAAAAGTCCAATTAGGACTTTTACTTTTGTTTTAGAACCATAATTGCCAAGGAATTTTGCTTAATATTAAAAGCAACCCAAGGCTGTAATAAATCGAAAATGTTTTGAATTTCGATTCGCTGGTTGTCACCTTTTTATGTTTTACCCAACCGATTGTAATTAATGCGATTGCAATTAAATTGATTAAGGGATGTTCTAGTGAAGTCAATCGCAATGCTTTGTCGGCCATTTGACCTAAAGAATCAAAACCAAGGGGAGACACGAAATATAATATCAAACCTACTAATAATTGTGTGTGTGTTCCGATTAAACCAAATATAGCAATTTTTCTGTCTTTAGAATTGAACTCTTTTTTTGAAGTCAGTCCGATAATTGAATTAACGGCTGCAATTATTAATAATAATAAAGCTAAGTAAGCCCAACCTGAGTGAAATTTTTGTAGAAAAGTGTATGAATTCATATTGTATTTATTGTTTTATTTGAACAAATATAAAGAAAAAAAGGATAAAAAAACGGCATTCTAATTAAAGAATGCCGTTTTAAATACTTAGTTATACTTTAACTAGAAGTTATAACGAATGGCAAAATTCCAAGTTCTTCCAAATCCGAAGAATCCCTGATTCGCATCAGCAATACCATTATAAACTCTACCTTTTGATTGGTAAGTTCCTAAAGCAGGATTAGTTGAGCTAATATTGTCGGTAACTTTAATGTTACTTGTTAATTCTGATAAATATATTTCGTCAAAAACGTTATTAATATTTACTCTAAAATTTACAGAATCTTTCTTATCTTTTCCAACTAACATTTTGTAAGAAATCCCAGCATCTACTAAATCGTAACTTGGCAATTCTAAATTATCTTTTACAGCTCCTATATTAGAATATAAGTTGTCATAATTTCTCCAATCAGCGTCAATTGAAAATCGTTTAACAATATCATATTTAAATCCTAAACCCCAAGTTGTTTGAGCAGCATCTCCTACTTTTCCACCGTCAACGTCAACTAATGTTTCAGATAATAAATTTTGGTTTTCGCCTGTTTGTCTTGTAGTTGAGTTTCCATTATATTCCCAATTTCCAACAGATGCAAATCCTTTAAAATCTAACGAACTAAATGGCTTGAATATGAAATCTAATTCTAAACCTGTATGCACTTGCTCCACACCAAGGTTTGATTTATATACTAAATCTCCTTGAGTTAATACAGTTGTTCCAATAGTTTCAGTTGCAAGTGTAACTACTCTTGAAGAAGAAACTACTCTGTCTTGCCATGCTGTTCTGTAGGTATTAAAACTTGCAGTAAACATCTTAGATTTAAAGTTATATCCAGCTTCTAATCCTAAGATTTTTTCATTTGAAGACAATGGGTTTATTTCATTAGTAAAGTTTAAGTAAATATTGTCATGGTATGGTTGACGAGAATATAACCCAACATTTGCAAAAATAGAATGATTATTACCAACGGTATAACTACCTCCGGCTTTAACATTATATCCTATGTTGCTTACTTTTTCAGAATTTTCAAATTCTGGTAAATAATCATATCTATCAAACCTTTGGTGCGTTTGATTAGAAACAGCTCCTTGAAAGAATGCAGATAAATTATTTTTACTATATTCTAATTGCCCAAATACTCCCCCATAGGAAATCCTTTCGCTATTATCGTAATCAATTTTTTGATTTTGATCAACTTGAGAACTAAACATTGCATCCCATGGATTAGTAGATAATGATTGGTTTACTATTTGGTTTACGTTACTTCCTGTAGTTAAGTGATTAGCTCCTCTTAATTTTCTTGTGTCAGTAAAAGTACTTAATCCTAAAAAGTTATTTACTTGTCTGTAATGTGTTCCATAATAGGTTCTTAAATCAAGACCCGCATTTAAATTTAAATTTTCAGATAATTTATATTTCAAATTAGAAACCGTACCAAACCAAGAGTGATTGTTCATTGAAGAACGAATTAAATAACTGTTTGCAAATGTTCCAGCTCCATTGGCTAATGCAGCATTTGTAGAGTTAATTAAGTCAAAGTTAATGTATGTATTTTGGTTTGCGTTTAAATACGGATTGAATTGGCTAATGCTTTTTTTAGCTGCACCATAGTTACCTGTTCCGCCACCTCTACCCCAAGAAGCATAAACAACTGTAGATAAATCTGTTTTCTCATTAATTTTGAAATCCCAGTTTAAATTCGCTACTGGTTTATGGTAAAAGTTGGTTCTTTCAGATAAGAATTGACCATTTAAATACCCATAATTATTGTTGTATTTTCTACCAAAACCTAAATAATCAGATATTCTTTTAGTAAAGTTTTGATCGTGCCATTGCGGTGCACCTGTCAACAAGAAGTTAAAATTGTGTTTTTCATTTAATTTGTACCCAACAGAAATAAAGTAGTTTTGTCCTGCACCATTGGTACCGTCATTATAACCATCCCCTTGCCAGTGAGTCAACATGAAGCTCATTCCCCAACCGCTTTTACTAATTCCAGTATTGTATCCAACAGTTGTTTTCAAATAATTATCATTTGCTGTTCCAACGGATGTGAAACCACCTTCTTTTTTGTCTGTCGCTTTAGTGATAAAGTTTACTGTACCTCCAACAGATGAAATTGCTAATTTAGAAGAACCTAACCCTCTTTGGATTTGGATTCCGTTTGCAATATCTGACATCCCTGACCAGTTTGACCAGTACATTTTACCATCTTCCATTCCATTAATTGGCTGTCCGTTAAGTAAAAACGCTGTATTATCTTGTTGAAATCCCCTAACACTAATTCTAGAATCTCCAAAACCACCTGCTTGTCCTGCAACATAAACAGAGGGTGTGTTTACTAATGTCTGTGTAATATCGGAAGTACCGATTTTAGATTGAATTTCTGCCGCTGAGATAGAAGAAACTGCTATTGGCGTTTTTCTGTCTTTGGCTAAATCCATTAAACCTTTACCAATGACAACCACTTCTTCAAGTTGGCCGCTTTCAATGGAATCTTTTACTTTCTCTTGCGAGTAAGAAATCACTGTAATAAAAAGAAACAATCCTGTTAATAAATTGTTTTTAAAATTTTTCATGTTGTTTTGTTTAAATTTATGCAAATTTCTATTATTTATTTGTGTTAAATGTTAACAAAACGTTAATATATAATTATTTGTTAAATTCAACTAGTAATGCTGTGTTTTTTTGAAAATTGATATTGATAAATGTTTAATGTTCAACAAGAAATTTTAAAAGACTAGTCATCAATTATTACAAAAAATAAGGTTTATTTTTTGTAATAATGACGTAATAATGATTCCGTTGAACTATCGTGATTATTCAAAGATTTTGAGTTAATTTCTTCTAAAATAGATGTTGCCAATTGCTTTCCTAATTCAACGCCCCATTGATCATAACTGAAAATATTCCAAATAATACCTTGAACAAAAATTTTGTGTTCGTACATTGCAACCAATGAACCTAAAGTTTCTGGTGTTAGACTGTTTATTAAAATGGTATTTGTTGGTTTGTTTCCTTCAAAAACCTTAAAAGGCACCAAGTAATCCGCATTTTCAGAAGATACTCCTTGTTTTTCAAATTCATTTCGAACTTCTTCTTCAGTTTTACCGTTCAATAACGCTTCGGTTTGTGCAAAGAAATTAGACATCAATTTATCGTGATGGTCTTTATTTCCGTATAAGGAATTTACAAATCCAATGAAATCGGTAGGAATTAATTTTGTCCCTTGGTGAAGCAATTGAAAAAACGCGTGTTGGGAATTCGTTCCAGGTTCTCCCCAAATAATAGTTCCCGTTTGATAATTGACAGGTTTCCCATCACGACCAATACTTTTTCCGTTGCTTTCCATAATTCCTTGTTGCAGGTATGGTGCTAATTTTTGTAAATATTGAGTATATGGAATCAAGGCTTCACTTTCGGCACCAAAGAAATTATTGTACCAAATGCTTAACAAAGCTAAAACGACAGGAATATTTTTATCGAAAGTTGCTGTTTTGAAATGTTCATCCATTTCGTTGGCACCTTTCAAAACTTTATCGAAATTATCAAAACCTACAGCTAAACTGATCGATAAACCCACGGCACTCCACAATGAAAATCTTCCGCCAACCCAGTCCCACATTGGGAAAACATTATTAGCATCAATTCCAAATGCTGTTACATTTTTTAAATTAGTAGAAACGGCAACAAAGTGTTTTGCCACGTCTTCTTGTTTTGCTGATTTTAAAAACCATGTCCGAATGGTTTCCGAATTTGTTAATGTTTCCTGAGTTGTAAATGTTTTAGAAACAATAACAAATAAAGTCGTTTCGGGATTTAATTTTTTTATTATTTCATTCACATGATCGCCATCAACATTGGAAACAAAATGCACATTAAGATGATTTTTATAAAATTGCAATCCTTCTACAACCATTGCTGGTCCTAAATCCGAACCGCCAATTCCAATATTTACAACGTCTGTGAACTTCTTTCCTGTGAATCCTTTTCTATTTCCATTGAGTATTTCATCGGTAAAGTTTTTGATTTTACGTTTCACCTCATAAATCTCAGGGATAATATTTTGTCCGTCAACTTTTACAGTAGCCTGTTCCGGTGCCCGCAATGCAGTGTGAAGTACCGCTCTGTTTTCTGTTTTGTTAATGATTTCGCCATCAAAATAATCTGAAATCGCCTCTTT
This sequence comes from Flavobacterium sp., assembly GCA_044373885.1. Taxonomy (GTDB): domain Bacteria; phylum Bacteroidota; class Bacteroidia; order Flavobacteriales; family Flavobacteriaceae; genus Flavobacterium. The sequence continues at coordinate 36,842 of JBIPNF010000004.1, forward strand.
CAAATGTACTTCATTGGCTAATTTTATTAATAAATCCATTGTTTCTTGACTAATTCTATTTTTAGAATAATCAATCAAAAAGTCATTCCATTTTAATTGAAATTTTGAAGCTCTTGTAGTATCTTCTTGGAACATATTTTTCATTGAAAAATTTTTCATTGTTTCAAAATGATTCTGAAGTTCTTTCCAAGCAGTTGTTGAAGTTGGATTTGTGTTTTGTAAAGCCATTATAGTTAGGATTCTTGTGTTTTTATTTTATTTGAACTGCAAATTTACTAATAATGTTTGAAAAAAAAATTAGTAAGGTTTTTAAGAAATTTTTATCTCAACAAACGCGTCTTATTTCTTGAACTCCAAAATAGCCACTCGATCTAATTCTTTTTTCAAAGGATTTATTTGCGTTAAAAAACGCGGCAAACTGTTTTTATTCATGGGTTCGGAGTTGGGCAATTTCAATCCCAATGCGTCTACTTGAATTCCATTTTTCCAAAACCGATAACATACGTGTGGTCCCGTTGCAAGACCAGTACTTCCGACTTTTCCAATAATATCCCCTTGATTTACATGTTGTCCGCGTCGAGCAATAATTTTCGACATGTGTA
>JBIPNF010000246.1:0-3566 GCA_044373885.1 Flavobacterium sp.
AAAAAATTAAAACCAATTTTATAGTTGATTATTTAGGCGGAAGTTTTGAAAAGGACTTTTTTACAACGAATGCTATAAAATACGGATATACCAATTTTGGAGTTCATCCAAGTGTGGTAATCAATAAGAATGATTGGTCTGTGAATGTTGGAGCTGCTGTTTTTTATAGTATTGACAATGAAAACAGTAAAAATAAATTGTTCGTTTATCCGCAAATAAATGCGTCCTTGAAAGTCGTTGGCGATTTTATGATTTTCTACACAGGCGCGGAGGGAAGTTTGGATCAAAATTCTTATCGTGATTTTACGAATGAAAATCCGTATGTGTCACCAACTTTAGCAATTGCTCCCACTGACAAGCAATATGATGTTTTTGCGGGTTTGAAAGGTAAATTAGCAAGTGCGGTGAGTTATAATATTCGGGCTTCTTTTCAAAACGAGAAAAATAAAGCATTATTCAAAAGCAACAATCTAATACTAAATACTTCCAATGAAGATTACGAATTCGGAAATTCTTTTGGCGTTGTATATGATGATATGAAAACGGTGCGCTTTTTTGGTGAATTAAATGCTGATTTTTCAAAGAAAGTATCTTTCGGAATAAACGGAACTTTTAGCAGTTATTCCACTCATAATCAAGAAGAAGCTTGGAATTTACCTTCTTTAAAATTGGGTTCTAATTTGAATGTTATTATCAACAAAAAATGGTATGCTGGTGCAAATGTGTTCTTCGTTGGTGAAAGAAAAGATATCGTTTACATCCAAAGCCCATTGACTATTTTTCCACCTATATATTACCCAGAAACAACTGCTTTGAAAAGTTATTTCGATGCAAATTTACACGTTGGTTACAAACACAGCGAGCGCTTAACAGGATTTTTAAAACTGAATAATATTGGAAATCAAGCCTATCAAAGATGGTTGAATTATCCAGTGCAAGGATTTCAAGTTGTTTTGGGAGCAAATTATAAGTTTGATTTTTAAAAGTTTCAAAGTTTCAAAGTTTCAAAGTTATGAGAGGAATTAGGTTTGAAGTAATTTCTATATTGTTTATAGCGTATTATCTTCAAAGATTAGAAACCTTTGTACCTTTGCAACTCAAAACCGCTGCACCTAAAATAAATGACTTTCAAACAAAAAATCCATCAGCATTATACCCAACAAGTCCAAGACAAAATAGATGTTTTTCGGGATATGATTTCGGCATTGACCGAAGATTCTAAGAATGATGCAAAAGGATCTGCGGGTGACAAACACGAAACTGCTTTGTCGATGATGCATTTAGAACAGGAAAAACTCAATTATAAACTCAAAGAAGTTTTGGAGCAAAAAGCAGTTTTAGATAAAATAGATTCTTCCCAAGTTCATAATAAAGTAATAAGATTAGGAAGTTTAGTAATAACTAACAACATGACATTATTTATTAGTGTGGCCTTGGCTAAAATAACTGTTGACAATCAAAATGTATTTGCTATTTCACCAATTTCACCTATAGGGATAAAATTAATGGGGAATAAAGTGGGTTTTGAGTTTGAGATTAATACCGTTAAATATTTAATTATAAATATAACTTAATTTTTTTATTTTAGTTTTAGAAATTTTTTTTCAAAAAGATGATAAGAAATAATACTCGTAAATATTACTGTTAATAGAGAACTTCCTGTTATGAAAATAAATAAATAAGTTTCAGATAAATGTAAATTTAATTTAATATAAATTTTCATAAATAAATTAATTGTTATTGTATGAAAAATATACAATCCGTAAGTATAAATCCCTAATTTTGAAACTATATTTGAATCTGATATTTTAAATTTATTGTTTTTTGGAATGACAATAAAAATAATACAGCTAAAGAGTACTCCAAAAATATATGGTTCTATTATTTGTTTTAATTGAAAATCAAAGTGAGAAAAACTCACTACTACAATTATAGTAATTAAAATAATTATAATTTTAATTGAATCCGAAATTCTATCTATAATTAGTAAAGTTTTATTTTTGTAATTTACATATAAGTATGCAGGTATTGCGCCATACATAAAATAATCAAAATTAGTTAAAATGTCTTTAAATAATATGTTATTTATGTAAAACAACGACCTGGAAAGTGAACTTATGATAATGATTAAAAAACTCCAGAACAATATTTTTTCCATTTTAGAAAAGTATAATATAATCCCCCAAATTAAATAGAAATGTTCTTCAATACATAAAGACCATAATACTGGTAATGGAGAGATATTACCAAAATCATTATGAAACATCACCATATAATTTTCCAAAAAAAGACATGATAATAACCAGTTAGGATTATACCCAACAGAAGTAGAATTTAGTCCAATTAGGCTTATTATTATTGGAGAAAGAAATGTGAACAATAAAATAATATAATAAAGAGGCCAAATTCTTAAAGCTCTCCTTTTAATATATTTTTTAAAGTCAAAAGTATTAGTAGATTTTTTTTCTAATAAAAGGATATATGTTATTAAAAAGCCACTCAATGTAAAAAAAAAGCAAACGCCAATGTCACCTCGGGTTTTTATATAATTAAATTTCGGAAAAAGTGTATAAGGTAAATGCGAAATAAAAACTAAAGAAAAAGAAAAAAAGCGCAAGGCATCAAAAGTGTGAAAGTTTTCTCGTTGTATCATTTATTTATAAAATGCTAAAGTAAACTTAAATCATCATTTTTGCAAATTATTAGATTACAGTCTGTAACTTCAAATATAGATTTTAATTACTTTTACTTTAATATTTACATAAAAATACAAATTTATGTTTATTATTATAACTAAATAATTCTATTTGGTTTTAATAATAAATCATTATGCTCAAATTTGCAGAAGTAAAAAAGTATATTATGTGTGGAATTTTAGCAATTATTGGAAAAGGAAAAGAAGAAGAGTTAGTAAAAAAACTTTCTAAAAGAATGTCGCATCGCGGACCAGATGAAAGCGATTTGCATATAACAGAAAACGGACATATTTTGAGCCACGAACGCTTGTCGATTATAGATTTACACTCGGGAAGACAACCAATTCAAGGGTCAAAAACGGCTTGGATGGTTCATAATGGGGAAGTTTATAATCACCAAGAATTGCGTGATGGGATTTTGAAACACCATACTTTCAGAACCAAATCAGATTCGGAAGTTATCGTGCATTTGTATGAAGAATTTGGATATGATTTTTGTAATATGTTGGATGGAGATTGGGCATTTGTAATTGTAGATGGTGACGATTATATCGCAGGTCGTGATCCAATGGGCGTAAAACCTTTATATTATGGTTTGGACGAAAGAGGGCGTACCTATTTTTCATCTGAAATGAAACCAATTGCCGATCAATGCAAAACGTTTTCAACATTTCCCCCAGGGCATTATTACACAGAAAAAACAGGATTTGTAAAATATTATAACCCAGAATATGAAGATTATTTAAAAGCAGATCACGAATTGGATTTGGATTTAATTAGAACTTCATTAACAGAAGCCACTCGCAAAAGATTAATGAGTGATGTGCCAATTGGCGTATTACTTTCAGGAGGTTTGGATTCGTCATTGAC
>JBIPNF010000247.1:0-3555 GCA_044373885.1 Flavobacterium sp.
AATTTTTAATTATTTTTATCCTTTTGCTTGTCCCAGAATTCATTTTTATGGTCACAATATAAATTCCTGAATTCCATTGTTCGGTTGTGATTTTATACTCTAAACTATTTACGTGGTTATTTTTAGCTATTTCTTGACCTAAAAAAGTATGAATTTGTATTTCCTTAATCGTTGATTTGGACTGAAGGGATAATTCATTTTGAATAGGATTAATAAAAGATATATTTTCGTTGTCTACAGAAAAATTTTCTGAAGATAAAAGGGTAGTGTCAGAAAGATTTTGCGCATAAATGAGTGCGCTTCCAGCTGTTTTTTGCTCAACAAATACGGCTACCACTTTTCCGTTTACAGGTCTGTTAAAATGAATTCTACCTTTATTTGCTGCGAAAGTTGCCATAGGTTTGGTTTCACCAGCCCATGCAAAATTTCCGATAGTATTCAATAAACAGGCATTTAGTGTGGTTGGACTTGCACCGTTATCCATTCCGCTTTTTACCAAGAATAGAGGTTGATCTCCAATCAATCTTAAATCGCCACTAATTTGATTGTAGGTTCCAATTGCATAAATAACCTTAGCATTATCCGTAAATAATCGTGCTCCAGTCGTTTTGTCGAATTTCTGAAGGTACAATCCATATTGACTTTGTACTGTATTTGTATAATTACACATTGACCAAACATATTGAGAACCCGTTGAAAAAGCAATTTTTGTGTCCATTTCATAGTTGGTTTGATTCACGTCAAAATCCATTCCATTGATTCCCCATGGAGTGGTTCCATCTGGGTTAATACGTTGTAAGTAGGAATCAAAACGGCTAGAGGAACTTCCTTTATAACCATAGTAAACAACATCTCCGTCTTGAGTGCCACTATAGGTGGAGTTGTAGGCAGTTGCTTTATTAGAAAGTTGCGTTGGTGCTGCCCATAGTGGATTACCAGCTGCATCATATTTTTGAGCGTATAACGTTGAATTAATTCCAAAACTAACTACGTGAAAAACCAACATAAATTGACCGCCCGAAAGTTCAAAAAGATCCCCAGGTGCTTTCGTTCCTGAAGAACTAAATGCTACTTGTTGATTGGCGCTCCAAATAGGATTACCACTAGTATCAAATTTACGCATCAATGTTTGTCCATTTGCAAGCCAAGCCAAAATAGCTTCTCCTGTGGTTAATGGCAATATTGTTACTAAATATCCGCTTCCAAGACTCACACCATTTGGATTCCAAAGATGAACTCCGTTAGTATTCATTTTAAATCCGTAACCACCAGCATCGGATGTGCCTGTAACGCCAATGTATAAATTATCTTCTTTATCAATTGCAATTTTAGAAATAGCTGTAGAGGTGCTCATTGGTAGTGTGTTACTCACTAAAGTTCCATCTGGACCAAGAAGTTTGTTTCCGTCAGCATCTAGAACCTGAAGGCGCAATTCGTAATTTGTAGGACTAGGAACCACTTTCCAAAAAACCACATATGTTTTGCCTGTTGAAGTACCTACCGATTTAATATCATCTGAATTAGAACTTACTACCTGAGTATTCAATGCCGTATTTGTTGTCCATTGAGCATAAATACTTGGAGCGAAAAGGAAAATAAATAATAGTAAAGTAATTTTTCTCATGTTTTTGATTTATTGGTTAAATTGTGTGTTTTCATCTGAATATTTCTATTATTTTATATATAATAAAAAGAATAATTCATTTTATAAACCAAAGATAACATATTTATTGAATTAAATTCAATAAATGGAAAGTTTCAAGTCTCTTTCCTTTTTTAGAGTTCTGAAGTTCTGAGCTAGTGCAATTGGAAAACGAATTAAATATGAATTACTAATGCTGTTTTTTTTTGTTTTTGTGGGTACGGATTTAAAATCTTCATTATTTGTTTTAATTTCTAGGACTTCTTTGTTATAAAATCCTCGAAGAGTTCAAAAAACTATTTCCATTGCATTAGTAATTTTTAATACTAATTAGTACTTTTGAGATTCAATAAAAAACCACTATGAAAATCGTAATTTCGCCTGCTAAATCATTGGATTTTGAAACGCCTTTGCCAACCGATACGTTCTCGGAAGCATCGTTTTTAAAGCAATCACGACAAGTTCATAGCGTCTTGAAAACGCTTTCGCCAAAAGAGTTGTCGGGTTTAATGGCTATTTCCGATAAGTTGGCCGATTTGAATTGGCAACGCAACCAAGATTGGAAAACGCCCTTCATGCCCCAAAACGCACGACCTGCCATATTTGCTTTTGATGGTGAAGTGTATAACGGAATAGATGCTTATTCAATTACATGCGACAAATTAGAAGATTTACAAGGGCGACTTTTTATTCTTTCGGGTTTGTATGGTTTGTTGAAACCATTGGATTTAATGCAACCGTATCGCTTGGAAATGGGCACGAAAATGGCTGTTGGTAATGCTAAAAACCTATATGTATTTTGGAAAAAAGAAGTTACCGATGCTTTAAACAAATCATTGTCAAAAGACGAATTGTTCGTGAATTTAGCAAGTTCAGAATATTTCTCGGCAGTAGATGTAAAAGCGTTGAAAGTACCTGTGATAACTCCAGAATTTAAAGACTACAAAGATGGTAAACTAAAAATGATTAGTTTCTTTGCCAAAAAAGCCAGAGGATTGATGGTGCGTTATATTATTGATACGAATGCCCAAACGATTGACGATTTGAAAGGTTTTAATTATGAAGGATATTCTTTTGATGCTGGATTGTCAAAAGAATTGAAATTGGTTTTTACAAGATAGGCTTCCACCACAAAAGAAATAAAGAAAAACAAAAGCCGCAAAGTATTTCACTTAGCAAAATTATAATGTACTTAAAAAAAATAGTTTACCGCAAATTCGCAAATTTATAAAGACTTTAAAATTTGCGAATTTGTGGTAAATTATTAATTCTTTTATGCCTTTAACCTTATAATAAAAACTTTTGTTTTTTAAGGTAAAAAAAACTAATTACGCTTCTTAATCAGCAATACAAAAGGGATGCAAAGCAAAAATAATATTCCTAGATAATAAAATATATCAATAAAAGTGAGTACCGAACTTTGTTTCATCACGCCATAATCCATGACTTGATAGGCTCTGTTTAAGGATTCGTTGGTGCTGAAGCCTTTGCTCATAAAACCTTGTTGCAATTGCAAAACTCTTTGTTGCACAGCAAAACTGGTTTTATCAAGGTGTGAAACCAAATTCACGCGGTGTTCTTGATTGAATCGGGCAATGAAGGTCGTGATGATGGCGATTCCAAATGAACCTCCCAATTGTCGCATCATTCCTGTAAAGGCGGCACCTTCACCAATTTCTTTTCCTTTCAAAGTTGATAATGACAGGGTAGTGATAGGAACAAAAAGCAATCCTAGTCCAACTCCTCTTAAAATTAACGGCCAGAAAATATGTTCTTCGCCAGTATCTGGGGTAACTACGTTGTGCATCCAATAGGTAAATACGAAAAATGCAAGGAATCCAAGGGCTACCATATAGGCTTGTGGAATACCGCGTTGTATCATTTTTCCAATCATTGGCATCATAATTCCTGTG
>JBIPNF010000055.1:0-12137 GCA_044373885.1 Flavobacterium sp.
ATTTAAAACTACCAATGATATTTTAATTCAAGATTTAAAGATAACAAACAATGAGCAAAAGAACGTTTCAACCATCGAAAAGAAAGAGAAGAAATAAGCACGGATTTATGGACAGAATGGCTTCTGCGAATGGAAGAAAAGTCCTTGCTCGTAGAAGAGCTAAAGGTAGACATAAATTGACAGTATCTTGCGAACCAAGACACAAAAAATAATGTTTGTTTAAACATATATAAAGGCGTTACTGTTATTAGTACCGCCTTTTTTTATATCTCATAAGTAAATCATAATTTAAAAAGGGTAAGATTACAACTAACCTCAAAAAACAACACAACAAAATAACTACACAATGCCAAAAGACAATTCAATAAAATCAGTTTTAATAATAGGTTCGGGACCAATTGTAATCGGGCAAGCCTGCGAATTTGATTATGCTGGTTCTCAAGCAGCACGTTCCATTCGTGAAGAAGGCATCGAAGTTATCTTGATCAATTCAAATCCTGCTACTATTATGACAGACCCGTCGATGGCGGATCATATTTATTTGAAACCTTTAACTACAAAATCCATCATTGAAATTCTTAAAGCACATCCACAAATTGATGCGGTTTTACCAACAATGGGTGGACAAACAGCTTTGAATTTATGCTTAGAAGCAGATGAAAAAGGAATTTGGGAAGATTTTGGTGTTCGATTAATTGGTGTTGACATCAATGCAATCAATATTACTGAAGATAGAGAGCAATTCAAACAGCTTTTACATAGAATTAATATCCCAACAGCTCCTGCAAAAACAGCAACTTCGTTCTTAAAAGGGAAAGAAATCGCTCAGGAATTTGGTTTTCCATTAGTAATCCGTCCTTCCTTTACTTTAGGTGGTACTGGCGCTGCTTTTGTGCACACCAAAGAAGATTTTGACGAATTATTAACGCGAGGTTTAGAAGCTTCTCCTATTCATGAAGTCTTAATTGACAAGGCTTTGATTGGCTGGAAAGAATACGAATTAGAACTTTTAAGAGATAAAAATGACAATGTTGTAATCATCTGTTCTATCGAAAATATGGATCCAATGGGAATTCATACTGGTGATAGTATTACGGTTGCTCCTGCAATGACTTTATCGGATACCACGTTCCAAAAAATGCGTGATATGGCCATTTTGATGATGCGAAGTATTGGAAATTTTGCTGGTGGTTGTAACGTGCAGTTTGCCGTTTCGCCTGACGAAAAAGAAGATATTGTAGCCATCGAAATCAATCCACGTGTATCGCGTTCTTCGGCATTGGCATCAAAAGCAACGGGTTATCCAATTGCGAAAATCGCCTCAAAACTGGCGTTAGGATACCATTTGGATGAATTACAAAACCAAATTACAAAATCAACTTCAGCATTATTTGAACCAACTTTAGATTACGTAATCGTAAAAATCCCACGTTGGAACTTCGATAAATTCGAAGGTGCCGACAGAACTTTAGGATTACAAATGAAATCTGTAGGTGAAGTAATGGGAATTGGACGTTCGTTTCAAGAAGCCTTACACAAAGCAACACAATCATTAGAAATAAAACGAAATGGGCTTGGTGCCGATGGAAAAGGATATAAAAACTACGAACAAATTATCGAGAAACTAACTTTTGCGAGTTGGGATCGAGTTTTTGTAATTTATGACGCTATTGCAATGGGAATTCCATTGAGTAGAATTCACGAAATCACCAAAATCGATATGTGGTTCTTGAAACAATATGAAGAATTATATACTTTAGAAAAAGAAGTTTCAAGATTCAAAATTGATACTTTGCCTAAAGAATTGCTTTTGGAAGCGAAACAAAAAGGTTTTGCCGACCGTCAAATAGCACACATGATGGGCTGTTTAGAAAGTCAAGTTTATAAATTACGTGAAGATAAAAATGTAAAACGTGTTTATAAATTAGTAGATACTTGTGCTGCCGAATTCAAAGCAAAAACGCCTTACTACTACTCCACTTTTGAAGCTGAAATTGAAAAAGCAAACGGCGAAAAATTTGTAGATAACGAAAGTATTGTTTCTGATAGAAAGAAAATAGTAGTTTTAGGCTCAGGACCAAACAGAATTGGGCAAGGAATTGAATTTGATTATTCTTGTGTTCACGGCGTAATGGCTGCGGCAGAATGTGGCTATGAAACCATTATGATTAATTGTAATCCTGAAACAGTTTCAACGGATTTTGACACCGCCGATAAATTGTATTTTGAACCAGTATTTTGGGAACATATTTACGATATCATTCGTCACGAAAAACCAGAAGGTGTAATTGTTCAATTGGGAGGTCAAACTGCGCTAAAATTGGCTGAAAAACTTTCTAAACACGGAATAAAAATTATCGGAACTAGCTTTGATGCACTGGATTTAGCTGAAGACAGAGGTCGTTTTTCAGAACTTTTAACCGAGCTTAAAATTCCTTTTCCACAATTCGGAATTGCGGAAACTGCTGACGAAGCTTCACAATTAGCTGATGTTCTAGACTTTCCACTTTTGGTTAGACCATCCTATGTTTTGGGCGGTCAAGGAATGAAAATCGTTATCAACAAACAAGAATTAGAAGAGCACGTAATTGATTTATTAAAATCGATTCCAGGAAATAAGCTACTATTAGACCATTATTTGGACGGAGCAATTGAGGCCGAAGCCGATGCGATTTGTGATGGCGAAAACGTCTATATTATTGGAATAATGGAACACATAGAACCTTGTGGCGTCCATTCAGGAGATAGTAATGCTACTTTGCCTCCTTTTAATTTAGGAGAATTGGTAATGACGCAAATAAAAGAACATACTAAGAAAATTGCATTGGCGTTGCGAACAGTTGGTTTAATCAATATTCAATTTGCTATTAAAGATGAAGTGGTTTATATTATCGAAGCCAATCCAAGAGCCTCAAGAACAGTTCCTTTTATTGCAAAAGCGTATGGTGAACCATATGTAAATTATGCTACAAAAGTAATGTTAGGACATAATAAAGTAACTGATTTCAAATTTAATCCGCAATTAAAAGGATTTGCAATCAAGCAACCGGTATTCTCATTCAGTAAATTCCACAATGTAAACAAAGCATTAGGACCTGAAATGAAGTCAACAGGTGAAAGTATTTTATTTATTGACGATTTAAAAGACGACCAATTCTACGAATTGTATTCCAGAAGAAAAATGTACTTGAGTAAGTAATTAATACACATCAAAATAGTAAAAGTCCCTTAATTGGGACTTTTTTTATATATTAAAAACTAATTTTAACAGTAAAAACGGGCTGATAATTTTGAACTAATGGATTTTGTATTAGAAGTAAATCGGTGTTGAAAGTTATTGTAGCAGCTCGACGGGCATTATTACTAGAACTAATGAAAAACGGAATACTAGACAATCCAGAAATCACACCTGTTAAAAACATGATGCCATAGCCATCAGCAGTAGCGCTATCAGTGAAAATCCCAAAATTCTCACTAAAACCAATACCGCCAATAGTGGCGAATACCGCTCCTCCTCCCAATAATATCCAACCTGCCTTCTTTTGATTGTTGCTTTTTTGTAAATAATAGTCCTTAGAAGAAGAAACTACAGTTGTATTTTGACTCCATAAATTTACGGTAAGGAGAACAAAAAAAATTAAAAAAATAAGTGATTTCATAATTAGACCTTTTTGTCGCCTACTCTTTCAATATGCAGTTTTCGGCTTCTCTGTTTTGTTGAACAATAACAAAGCGGCTTGAAAAAAGTAAAAATGGAGGTTTCAAAAAACTATAATTTCATTCTAAATTTAGTCAATATCTTTGATGAATTCATCGTATTGTAAATAAAACAGTTCCAAAGCACTCATTTTCTCGTTAAAAAAAGCAAAAATCTCGTCCCAGTATTTTCGGTTACTCACACTCACATTTAGTTTTTCAACCCAAATACGGCTTATGGTTTTTCCGTTTTCTAGGCTAAAATTTTTCTCAAATACCAAATCCGATATAAATTCCTCATCAAGAATATTTTTCAAGGATTCTAACTTTTCAAAATACTGAATTCGCTTAATTTCATTGCGATGCTCAATATCAATTTGAACTTGAGCTTTGGTATTTTCTACATAAAATTTAAAAGAAAAATCTTTAATTTTCGAATCGTAAAGCACCCATTTTCTAGGATATTTTTCGGAAAATGTAACCCAAAATTCCCTTTTTAATTTTTGATTTTCTTCTTTACTATACATATGCACTTATTTATCTTATAATTGTTGATTTTCAAATAGTTGTAAATCTCGATTTTCTAAACTATATTTATAATATTTTAAATGCAAAAATAGGACATCATTATGGATTTTACCGAGTTTTTGAAATATGTTCCAACAATTCAACAAGAAAAACTTCTTGCGGAGGAAGCGCACTTAAAAATGTCGCCTGCAGAACGCGTTTTGGCAGTTGACGAGGAAGATTATTTCTATAAAAACCCTCGGAAAGCCGCAGTTATGATGCTTATTTATCCCAAAAACAATACCACGCATTTGGTATTAATAGTACGAAATTCCTATCCTGGCGTTCATTCTTCACAAATCGCATTTCCGGGTGGAAAAGTGGAATTAGAAGACAAATCCCTAACACATACCGCTCTTCGAGAAACCCATGAAGAAATTGGAATTCACCCCAAAAATATCAAAGTAATTAAAACATTTACCGAAGTTTATATTCCTCCAAGTAATTTTTTAGTAGCGCCCTTTTTAGGAATCAGCCATACCGAATTGACTTTTACGGAACAAATTGAAGAAGTTGCAGGAATAATAGAATTTCCCCTAATTGATTTTTTGAACGAAGAAACCATCGTTACAAAGAAAATGGACACTTCCTATGGTATTGGTATTGAAGTACCTACATTCAAAATCAACGAGCATTATGTTTGGGGAGCCACTGCAATGATGATGAGTGAATTGAAAGAAGTCCTCAAAAGTTCTTTTAACAAATAATTTTGTAAATTCGCCATTCCTACTTATCAAAAAATTATGTTTTTAATTAAAAGAAACCCGTTTGGCCATATCCTTTTCGTAAAAAAATGGCTCATCCGAATTTTTGCAGTTTTAACCCACAAGCGATACAGGGGCTTCAATCAATTACAAATCGAAGGTTCCGAAATCATAAAATCACTACCCGATACTAATGTACTTTTCATTTCAAATCACCAAACCTATTTTGCCGATGTAGTAGCAATGTTTCATGTTTTTAATGCAAGCCTAAGCGGCCGTCAGGATTCTATAAAAAATGTGGGATACATTTGGCAACCAAAACTAAACATCTATTATGTAGCTGCAAAGGAAACAATGCAAGCCGGATTATTACCAAAAATTTTATCCTATGCTGGCGCAATAACAGTCGAAAGAACGTGGCGCTCTTGTGGAAAAGATGTCACCGAAAAACGCGATATAAATCCAAATGATACCGAAAACATAAAAATTGCACTCGCAGACGGTTGGGTAATCACCTTCCCGCAGGGCACTACAAAATCGTTTAAACCCGTTCGAAAAGGGACCGCCCACATCATAAAACAGCACCGTCCAATTGTTGTTCCAATCGTGATTGACGGCTTTCGCCGCTCCTTTGACAAAAAGGGATTGCGTATGAAAAAGAAAGGAATTCTCCAATCTTTTATCATAAAACCACCTCTCGAAATCGATTATGACAATGACACGATTGAGCAAATTGTCGAAAAAGTAGAATTTGCCATCGAGCAACATCCTTCGTTTCTGAAAGTAATTCCTACCGAAGAAATCGAAGCGCAGGAAGTATTAAATAAAACCCGACAATGGGAATATTAATTCTTTTTGAAGCACCATTTAAGGCGTTTTTTAAATTTTAATTCCTGCTGTACACTTAAATCCACGGCAAAAAGCGTGGGATTTCCATTTCCATCAGGGCTAATCTAGAATCATTTTCCCTCTTTAATTTTTAGTCAAAAACCAACTAAAAAGATTTGTCTTTGTAGTAATTTACCATCAAATCAACAAACTTGCTATATCCTTCCAAACCCTCTTTTTGCTGGTTCAGTTTTAGGAAATTGTCGTAAAAAATTTGGAATCCCGTTTCTATAAAAGTTTCATATTGCTTCCAAAATTCTTCGCTTTCCTTGAAGTTTTTCAAAATTCCCGGTTGAATTGTTTTTAGCAATTCTTCAAAAACTTTCTCATCTCGAATTCGCCAATTCCTCAAGCAATATCGCAAGGCAAAACTGTAACCCGAATATTGGAAATACACATTTTCATTTTTTATAGATGCTAAAAAGGCTATGAAATTCGCTTCACTTTCAGAAGCATATCCCAATTGATGCGCCATTTCATGGCAAACTGTTGTTGGAAAATTATACATTGGTCCTTTATCATTCACCTGAGCTTCATTCGTAAACGGATTCAAATAACCTCCAAAACCCATATAACTCAGTGGCAAACTAAAAAGCGATTTTTTAATACTAGGATTTTTATATTCAAAACTTGAAAATTGGTTAGAGAGTGACTTATAACCAGACAAATTCATTTCAAAAACCTGTTCTTGCGAATACGGAAAAACAACTTTCAAACTGTCATTTTTCTCAATTTGACTGTGGATTTGATTCGTTTTTGCAATTAATACTTTCGTAAATTTCAATAAATCTTCGTTGGAATATTTCCTTTCAATAGCCATTTTTTCAAACAATGGTACCCGATGGTAATTCATTGCCCAAAGGAAATTGAATAAAAAATAAAACACCGATAAAAAACTTAAAACTTTCAAAATAGAATCTTTCCAATTCAATTTCCTCAGTTTACGTTGTTGGTAAAACCATCTTACAATTAAAAAAACAACAAGAAAATAAATGCAATCACCTATAGAAAAAGGAAAACTACCAAATACAATTCGGGAAAATCTGGAAATATAAACGTACAATCCATTGCTGTAATAGCGTTCCACCAATTCTGGAAAAAACGAAAGCAACTGTAAAAATAGTATTTGAATAAACAGTAATAATGGAAGAATGTATTTTCGTTGCATCTACTTCAAATTTGAAATGTAAAGTAACAAATTTCGAAGCATTAATTATTTTAAAATAAATGATTTTTTTTGACAAAACTATCTAAGCTCCTTTGTAACTTTGAGCCACAAAACTAAGAATCTAAAAAACACATAAATGAGTCAAGAAATTAGAAATCTCGAACCAAAAGCACTTTGGAATAAATTTGCCGATTTGAATGCTGTTCCTCGTCCCTCCAAAAAAGAAGAACGGGTAATTGAATTCATAAAAAATTTCGGAAATAATTTAGGATTAGAAACTTTTGAAGATGAAATTCGTAATGTAATTATCCGAAAACCAGCAACTCCAGGAATGGAAAATCGCAAAGCCGTTGTACTTCAGGGGCATTTGGATATGGTGCATCAAAAAAATTCGGATACTATTTTTGACTTTGATACCCAAGGAATAGAGATGTATGTTGATGGCGACTGGGTTCGTGCTCGTGGCACCACTTTAGGAGCCGATAACGGTCTTGGAGTAGCTATGATTATGGCGATTTTAGAAAGTTCCACTATCAAGCATCCTGCTATTGAAGCATTATTCACCATTGACGAAGAAACTGGAATGACGGGCGCTTTAAACCTAAAAGGCGGTGTTCTAAAAGGAGAAATCCTGCTGAATATGGATACCGAAGAAGACGACGAAATTGATATTGGATGCGCCGGTGGAATTGATGTTACCGCTACTAGAACCTACAACGAAGAGGAAACTCCCGAAGGTTCTGTGGGATATACTATTACAGTAAAAGGCCTAAACGGCGGTCACTCGGGAATGGATATTCACAAAGGTTTGGGAAATGCCAACAAAATAATGAATCGATTATTGTTCGATGCTTTCGAGAATTTCGGACTTCAAATCGCTGAAATCAACGGTGGAAGTTTGCGAAATGCAATTCCAAGAGAAAGCGTTGCCAAAGTCATTGTTGCTCAAATGTATGATGAAGCCTATGTTTTTGATATGCAAGAAATCATCAACAACATAAAAACCGAATTCAAAACTACGGAACCTAATTTGACTATTGAAATAGTAAAATCAGAATTACCTTTAAAAGTAATGGATTTGGGAGTTCAAGAAGGAATTATTCGTTCTGTTTATGCGGCTCATAATGGCGTATATCGTATGAGCGCTGATATGGAAGATTTGGTTGAAACATCGAATAATGTGGCTCGAATTATCATTAAAGACGGTGAAATTACCATTGGTTGTTTGACACGTTCTTCTGTTGAAAGTTCTAAATTTGATTTGGCAAACGCCTTACGTTCGGCTTTTGAATTGTGTGGTTGTGAAGTTACTTTATCGGGTTCTTATCCGGGTTGGACTCCAAATGTAAACTCTGAAATACTTGATGTTTTGGTGGCTATTTATGAGAAACAAAACAACGGAAAACCTAAGGTGGTGGCGTGTCATGCAGGATTAGAATGTGGGATTTTAGGAACCAATTACCCTAATATGGACATGATTTCTTTTGGACCAACCATTCACGGAGCGCATTCGCCAGACGAAAGAGCCAGCATCAAATCGGCACAAAAATTCTGGAAATTTGTATTGGAAATATTGGAAAGTATTCCAGTGAAAAAATAAGTTATTAAATACAAAACCCCCTTTAAATACTTTTAAAGGGGGTTTAATCTTATGTGGAAATTCGAATTTCGAGCCTCTAGCCCTTTTGCACTTTATTACTTTTGGGCGTTTTTTAGTTCTAGATTTTAAAACTACGATTTTTATTTATCGATTTGTATTTCTACTATTTCCTTTTTTATTTATTATTTGGAATTTATAAAAGGAAAAAAAACAGCCTGTTAGAAGCAATAATACTAAATAAGTATCGATTGGAGCTTGACTATCATTTGGGTTAATTGCAGTCTCACCTGTAGTCCCAAAATCTGAAGGAGGAGGGGTTTGTTGGGCAAATATATTAGCTACAAATGGTTGAAATATGACAAATAAAATTACTAATAGTATTTTTTTAATTTTTTGCATTATAATGGATATTTTTTTTAGTTTATAACTTTTATAGTTACCGTTTGATTTTCTTGGGAAATTAACTTTAAAAATAATACTTGCTTGGTTTGTGGTAATCCTTTTAATTCCGCTGCTCTATTATTTATATCATTCAATATATAAATTAATCGTCCCGAAATATCAAATACTTGAATAGCCTTCAAAACAATCCCTTTGGTTGAAACATGAAAACTACCTGTATTTTTATAAACAATCACAGCGTCTTTATTGAAATTGGAAGAAGGTATTCCTAAGGCTTGAATATATACTATTTCAAAACGATTATTGAAAGTTCCTACTTCAGAATTAAAAGTGTATGGAGCTGTTTTAATATTTATATCGGTACCCATTAAATTATCATGTATAAAAACATCTTGATTCCCTAGAAATAATCCATCCATATTACTTAGTTTTATACTGAAATTTCCTGCTGCTGTGCATTTAAATCCAAGTGGAACTATATCATTAACTCCAAATGGCAAGGCTCTTCCCTGAATTACATAGGAATCGCCATTTATTGTAGAATAAAGGAAACTTCCTATATTTCCATAAGACAATCCATCAAAATTTGAATCAACTTCTTGTGTTGCTCCATCCAAATACCCTATTAATATTTGATTTATATCGCTTCCATCTTCTGATTTTAAATTCAACCACAAACGATTTTTTTCTGTTGTTGTAGTCTTATTAAATTGGTGATTTTGATCTGGAACCCTCATCGAATTAGTGAAACTAAGTGTTCCAGAATTTTTTGCTTTAACAAAAAAACCTTGACCAACTTGAATAATTCCATTTGGAATTACTGCTGGAGTATGGTAATTAACATTACCTACTAAAACTTCGGTTGCAGCAGTGCCACCAGTAGTTGTTAAACTAGCATAATTTGTTCCCGTAGGAAATAAACCATTGACGTTCATTGTTAAAGTATGTTGATAGAAATAGATTGTACCTTCAATACTTCTTGTGTTTGCCGCTAAGAACATATTGGCATCAATAGCAGAAGCATAGGGATTACCAATTAAATTATAGCTATTCGCTACGCCATAAATTAAGGGAAAATTAAGCGTTCCATTATTAGGAACTCCGCTAAATACTCCAGTCCATTCGTTAGGTACAGTAGACGATTGGTTGTTTGGGGCACGAATCGCATACCCATTTGAAGGAGAAAATTCCGATGAACTATTAATTGTAGAGCTTAGAAAAGTATCCGAATTAGTATCGTAGATGTAGAACCTATGAGTTAAGGTTGCAGGAGAAAAGTTGTATACATTTTGTCCAGTTACAGGAGAAGACCACAAAGTATGATCCAACCTAACAATAGTGGAGGTATTTCGCTTCACAATTACATTGCCTACATTTATTGCTAAAGGGTTTACTTGTATAAAGTTAGAATTATTACTTAAAGTATAACTACTTCCAGTATCTACAGTAATGGGACCATACAATAAAACATTCTTATTACTTTCAACAGTTACTTGGGCGTTATTTGTAACCTGAATCGAACAAGCATTAAGATCGTTCAATACGGTATAGTTTCCTGCAAAAATTACTAATTTCGTATTATCAGGAATCCCGTTACTCCAACTAGTACCATTCCATGTAGTAGAAAAAGCACAACCAACTGCATCGGTATCTATTATTCCGTTACAATTATCATCTAAACCATTACCATAAATCTCAGTAGCATTTGGTTTTATAGCTGCATTTGTATCATTACAATCGCTATTATTTAAAACATAACCCACCTGAGAATAACACGATGACACATTTCCGTCTCCATAACCATCTAAATCAACATCGGCATAATACATTGCTGAGCTGTTGTCAATTCCGTTATTAGATAAAGCCGTTCCGTAAGTTGATATAGCACCATTTATAGAAAATAATTTACAATTTAAAAATGCTCCATCGCCAATAGAAATTGCACCATTTACAATAACCGTTCCTTTAAATGTAGTATTTGCTGCTAATGAAAAAGCACCATTTACTATCCAATAAACATTATTTAGCGATGCGCCGTTGGCTAAAACAACTGTAGTTCCTGCACCAGAGGTAAAAGCACCTTCAAATTTTAATATGAATTTTGCGCCTGGATTATTTTGTGCATCTAATGTTAATGTTCCAGCTGCTGAACCAGCACTAGCAATATAATAAACTCCAGGAGTAATTGTTTCTCCACTTCCGAAAGAAGGGGTGTGTGAGGTAATTGTTGGTGCTAAATTTTGATAACTTGTGTAGGCTGAAGACAAATTTAGTGCAGCACTTTGCGTAACAGAATTGGCATTATGGTAAACTCCACTTACTGATGAAGATTCGAAACCACTAATTAATCCTGCATTGGTTCCTATGTCTCCAATTATTGTTGAGGAAGCAACATTACTAATAGCACCCGTAATCGTAAAAATAGTAAATCCTGTGGCCGATCCAAGACTAGGCAAACATTGCGAATAAGATGGTATTAATACACAAAAAGAAAGAATCGAAGCAAGACAAACAACTCTGTTTAAATAATATTTTTTCATAATGCACTCTATTGATTTAATTGAAAGTTTTAATTTTACTAAAAAATTAACTTTTCTTCATAGATTTTGCAAAGGTATCTTAAACACTCGGTACATAAATATTATTTAACAATAAATAACTAAAAATTAGAATTTTAAATAAATTTATTTAAACTAAAACTAAAACAATAAACACAAAATAAGAACAATAGCGCCAATCAATTAACATATAAACCGGAATAAAGTAGTTGTATGAGGAAAAAGCCAACGATTAATGTTATAAGAAATAAAGAAAAAATCAAAATGTTTGTTATTTTTTTACTAACAAAACAAATGGAAATTGATTAAAATTAAAAAAAAAGAACTCTTATAGCTAATGATTTTTTATATTATATTTTTTTAAAAGTAAACTTATGGGATGTTAAGAAATAAAAAAACCCGAAACTTTCGTTTCGGGTTTTTTACAGCGGAGAAAGAGGGATTTGTACAACACTCTTTAGGCCTTTATTTATAAGGTACTTTGCAAAATAATATTCTAGGGTCTCGATTTTGAACCTCAAAAAAATCACGCTTTTTTTGACAAAACTTAAAGT
>JBIPNF010000248.1:0-3533 GCA_044373885.1 Flavobacterium sp.
ATTGTTCTACTGGCAATGGAAATAATTGTTCGATTCTAACAACGGCAACGTCTTTTCGACCATTATTTTCTCTTTCGGCTGTGATGTCGTAATAGAATTTTCCAGTGCAGAAAACCAATGTTTTCACCTCTGATTTTTCTACGGTTTCATCGTCAAAAGTCTCTTGGAAACTTCCTTTTTCGAAATCTTCAATTGGAGAAACTACTCTTGGATCACGCAACAAACTTTTTGGTGTGAACACAATAAGCGGTTTACGGAAATTGGTTTTCATTTGTCTTCTCAACAAATGGTAGAAGTTTGCAGGGGTTGAACAATCGGCAACGAACATATTATTTCGTGCACAAAGTTGCAAATAACGCTCCATTCTTGCTGAAGAGTGTTCGGCTCCTTGGTTTTCGTATCCGTGCGGAAGCAAAAGTACAATTCCGTTTTGGTTGTTCCATTTGTCTTCTCCACAAGAGATGTATTGGTCTAACATAATTTGGCATCCATTGCTGAAATCTCCAAATTGTGCTTCCCAAATTGTTAGTGTTTTTGGGCTTGCTAAGGCATAACCGTAATCAAATCCTAAAACGCCATATTCTGACAAAAGAGAATTGAAAACATTGAATTTTCCTGTTTTCCCTTGAATATTATTAAGTAAAATTACTTCTTCTTCAGAGTCTTCTACTTTTACAACAGCGTGACGGTGAGAGAATGTTCCGCGTTCCACATCTTGACCTGAAATACGAACGTTGAAACCTTCTTGCAAAAGTGAACCGTAAGCCAAATGTTCCGCCATAGCCCAATCTAACTTGTTGGTTTCAAAGAACATTGTTTTTCTGTCGTTTATTAATTTTTGAATTTTACTAATAAACTTTTTGTCCGCTGGCAAATTACAAACGGCATTTGCAATGTTTGTAAGTCCTTCTTTTGGATAGGAAGTGTCGAATTTCTCAAGCATTTGAACGTTGGTAACTTGCTCGTATCCCAACCATTCGTTTTGCATGAATGGCGTGATAATAGTTAAATCTTTCTTGCGAGATTCTTCTAAGTTTACTTCTAATTTAGCTTTGTATTCTGTTTCTAATGCTTTGATAAAATTGTTATCAATTACACCTTCTTCAATTAGTTTTGCAGTATAAATATCTCTTGGGTTTTTATGACTTGCAATCGTTTTATATAATAACGGTTGCGTAAAACGAGGTTCGTCACCTTCATTATGTCCATATTTTCGGTATCCTAATAAATCGATGAATACGTCACTTCCAAACTCCATTCTGTAATCCAATGCAAATAACATGGCGTGAACAACGGCTTCAGTATCGTCAGCATTTACGTGTAATACCGGTGATAATGTTACTTTTGCAACATCCGTACAATAGGTTGAAGAACGGGCATCTAAATAATTAGTTGTAAAACCAACTTGATTGTTGATGACAATGTGAATGGTTCCACCAGTTTTATAACCGTCTAGGTGTGCCATTTGTATGATTTCGTACACAATTCCTTGTCCCGCAACTGCGGCATCACCGTGAACGGCAATTGGCAATACTTTTGAGAAATCGTCTGGGAAATATTTATCTTGTTTTGCTCTAGTAATTCCTTCAATTACAGCTCCAACAGTTTCCAAGTGTGATGGATTGGGAGCTAAATTTAAATTGATGTGTTTTCCAGTTCTTGTTTTTTTATCCGATGTTAAACCCAAATGGTATTTTACATCGCCATCAAAATATTCTTGGTTGTAATCTTTTCCATCAAATTCAGAGAAAATATCCTGCGTAGATTTTCCGAAAATATTGGCTAAAATATTCAAACGACCACGATGTGCCATTCCCATTACGAATTGCTCCACGCCTTTTTCGGCAGCAGCTTCAATTAACGCATCTAATCCTGCAATAATGGATTCTCCACCTTCAAGTGAGAACCTTTTTTGACCTACATATTTGGTATGCAAGAAATTTTCGAATGAAACCGCTTCGTTTAATTTGGTTAAGATGACTTTCTTTTCCTCGGATGAAAAAGTTGGCGTGTTGTCATTTAATCCTAATTTCTTTTGAATCCACTCGATTACTTCAGGTTTTCTGATGTACATATATTCTACACCTATAGATTGGCAATAGATTTTATCCAAGTGAATTATTATATCAGACAAGGTGCAAGGTGCGATATTAATCACTTTTGCGGCGTCAAAAACCGTGTTTAAATCGGATTGACTCAAACCATAATTTTCAATTTCTAAAGTTGGAGAATAGGTTCTTCTATCACGAACAGGATTCGTTTTGGTAAACAAATGTCCTCTTGTTCTATAGGCTTCAATCAACTTTAATACTTGAAATTCTTTTTGAAGTTTTGCCGAAATTTCACTGAAATCTTGCCCTTCAGAAGAAGTTGAAAGGGTTACATCGGTTGCGTTTTCCCCGTTAGAAGAACTAATTCCAAAGTCGAAACCTTGAAAAAAACTTCTCCATGATGGCTCAACGCTATCTGGGTTTTCTAAATATTGATCGTATAGTTGAGCAAAAAATTCAGTATGTGCTGCGTTTAAAAAGGAAAACCTATCCATAATTTTTGAATGTCCTGATTTGTAAAATAGTTACGCAAAAGTACAATAAATGAAATATAATATTAAATAATTTGGATACTTTTATGTTTTATTAATCAAATTTTAAAAATCAATGAGAAAATCGTACTTTTTAATAGTTTCAAAAATCAATTTGTCATTTTTATTGATTTTAGTTTCAAGCGTTTTATTCTCGCAAAGTCAGGCTATTGCTTCAAAAACCAAAAGTGAGTTTTGGGAAAATGTTCAATTTGGAGGCGGATTTGGATTAAATATTGGTTCTGGATTTACAGACATTATATTGGCTCCAAGCGGAATTTATAATTTTAATCAATCGTTTTCGTTAGGAATTGGACTTCAGGGAAGTTTTGTCTCCTCAAAAAACAATTATACGTCTGCAATTTATGGAATGAGTTTGATTTCATTAATTAATCCTATTGAGGACTTTCAGATTTCAGTTGAACTAGAACAATTAAGAGTCAACAGAACTGTAATTATGGATGGCGGACCGAATTTAAAAGATAATTTTTGGAATACTGGATTGTTTATTGGTGGAGGGTATGGCTCTGAAAATGTTATTGTTGGCGTTCGTTATAATGTACTCTATAAAGAAAGTGATTATGTTTACAATACTGCTTTTATGCCATTTGTAAGAGTTTATTTTTAAACCAATTATAATATATGTTGGGTTCAATCGTTGGGTTAGTATTAATCGATAAATTAAACCAAAAAATAAAAAATTATTTATTTTAAATATTTATTCAACTATGAAAAAAGCTATCCTTTTAAGTTTATTATTTTTTTTAATTAATGCTTGTAAAAGCGAAAATAATGTATGTAAATATTTAGAAAAAGATGGTGTTTGTATCAAGATAATTAATAAAAGTGGAGAAGAAATTAAACATTTGTCAGTAAAATATGAAGGAGGGAAAAAAGAAATTTTTAATTTAAATAATAATGAAGAAGCATTTATTTCTATAAATTCTCCAGG
>JBIPNF010000249.1:0-3503 GCA_044373885.1 Flavobacterium sp.
AAATTGAAATATGTAAGCCCAAGTGAAAATGTTCCGGTTTTTCAAATAGATGAAAATATTGTTGTTGACGATTACGATACCTACCTGATTGATGAAAAGTATATTCTTAAAGTTATTGTAACTCTTGTTGAAAATTCAAAACAAAAAATAAAGTTTGACTTCATCAATTTACTTACTAAATCAGCTAAGAATATTGAAGAAAGTAACCAGATAATTATTCGTTAAAAGTTAATTTTTACCCTATTTTCTCTAATTTCAAATAACCAATATGTAATTCGTCTTCAAAATCAGTTTCAGTTTCAGAAATTTTTAAAGCAAATTTTTCTTTTAATTCAGGCGAAAGAATATCCGCAACATTAAAAATATCATCTACATCAATTCCAAATTTATCGTCAATGTGCGAGGTTGCACCTTTAAATCCATAATGTTTGTAGAAACTAGTAGCTTTTGCTTTTTTTGTGGCTTCCGCCAATGAAGTTCCAGATGCGATAATTTTATAGTGATACTCTTCAAATTCATTTTCTTTATAACCACCAAGATTAATAAAAAAAAGTTGAGAAGCATTTGCAACAGCATCAACTTTGGAAACAATTTCTATTTTATGATTGTCAACACTTGTAACTTCTCGCCAAGCATCAATGTGAATCTTTCCTTTGGCTTCTGGCCAAAAAGCTTTCATTTGAGGAACTAATTCTAATAAAGAATTCCCAATTCCAAAAAAAATATCGTGTTGTTCCGTAAACCTTCCTTTTGGTCTACAACCAATCATTATCATGTATAATTTCATAAAAGCAAAAGTAATTTATTTATTTTCATTAATAATATCACAATTAGTTTTTTTGGTTTGATTTTTGGAATACTTTTGGCACAACTAAATATTAATATTATGAAAAGAATACTTTTAATTTTGACAATTGTCGGAACATTAGCATTTCATGGATGTACCGTCAGAGAAGAAACTCAAATCGTTGTATTGCCCGAAGTTTTTGAAGTTACAGCTTCATTTTCTGCTGCCAATAATTTTGCAAGATTAGTTACACTAAATCCACCAATTTATAGTTCGGATATGGTTTTGGTTTATCGTCTTTTTGACGTAGTAGGCGGTGAAGATGTATGGAGATCATTACCTCAAACGGTCTATTTATCTCAAGGTGAATTGGATTATAATTTCGATTTTACAAGAAACGATATTAATATTTTTCTTGATTCAAACTTTGATTTAACCACTTTAAGCGCTACTTGGGCTCAAAATCAAACTTTTAGGATAGTAATTATCCCAGGATACTTCTCAAATAAGAGTAATAAAGTAGTTGATTTTAATGATTATAATGCAGTTGTAAAAGCATTTAACATCAATGAAAATCAAATCAAAACTCTTAAATAAAGGATTGTATTATTAGAATTATTTTTTAAAATACGTTTCTAACAAAATTTGAGCGGCTGCAAAAGGTGATAATTCATCACTTTGCACCGCTTTTTTATTTTCTTCCAATAGTTTTTGAATTTCAGGATGATTGAAAAAATTACTTTTCAATTGCTCATTTATGGTTTCCAACATCCAATATTGGTTTTGCTCTTTGCGTTTTTCAAAGAAATAATGGTTTGTTTTTGTGAGTTCTAAAAACTTCAATATCGTTTCCCAAACTTCAGGAATTCCATCGTGAGTTATAGCGCTACACGTTGATGATGTTGGAGTCCAGCCCGATTTTTTTGCAGGAAATAAATGCAATGCACGACCAAATTCTACTTTCGCTAAATTTGATTTTCGCACATTATCTCCGTCGGCTTTATTAATGACTATCGCATCCGCCATTTCCATAATACCCCTTTTTATTCCTTGTAATTCATCGCCCGCACCCGAAATTTTTAACAACAAAAAGAAATCTACCATACTGTGGACCACGGTTTCGCTTTGTCCAACTCCCACGGTCTCAATAATGATTGTATCAAACCCGCAGGCCTCACAAAGCGTTATCGATTCGCGTGTTTTTCTGGCAACACCACCAAGTGTCTCTCCAGATGCAGAAGGTCGAATATAAGCATTTTTGTCTTTCACCAATTCTTCCATTCGGGTTTTATCACCTAAAATACTTCCATGCGAAATAGTGCTACTTGGATCCACAGCAAGAACGGCTACTTTCTTCCCTAAACTTGTTAGATATTTTCCAAAAGCTTCTATAAATGTACTTTTTCCTACGCCAGGTACTCCGGTAATTCCAATTCTAACTGATTTGTTGGCATGTGGCAAACACGCATTTATAACTTCATTTGCGCGTTCTAAATGTTCACTATTCGTACTTTCAACCAAGGTAATAGCCCTGCTCAAAGCCGTAATATTCCCATTTAAAATCCCGTTAACTAATTCTTTTGCAGAGGGTTGTATTTTTCTAAAAGTATGAATTTGTTGTGCTGCTTTTTCACTAACAATTTCGGGAGGTGAAATTCCAGCTTTTTCTTGAAGTGCCGACATTTTATTTTTTGATTCCAAAGAAATACATTTTTGTAAATTTAATAAATAATTGTTTTGCAATATTTTTTTTTGAATTTATTTTTTGGAGCTATTTCCCGCTGTCATTCCAATCTGCGCTATTGCTTCGTTCCGAGCAATTTCGCAGGATTTTCCCTTCCATCGGGGCTACCCGAGAAATGATATTTCGGATTCCTATATTATCTAAATAAAGAATTTATGTTTTTTTTCTAGTCGTATTTAGTTTTCTGTATATAATTTAAAAAGTATAGTTTTTCATTATATTTGTCAAATGCAATTATCCGTAATCATTCTCAATTATAACGTGCGCTACTTTTTGGAACAATGTGTTTCAAGTGTTCAAGAAGCACTTTCAAACATTGATGGCGAAATTATTGTTGTCGATAATAATTCAACGGACGATAGTTGCGAAATGATAAAATCCCGTTTTCCAAACGTAAAACTCATTGAAAATAGAGTGAATTTAGGTTTTCCTAAAGGGAATAACATCGGTGTTGCGGAAGCCATTGGCGACTATATTTGTATTTTAAATCCTGATACGGTTGTTGCCGAAGATACGTTTGAAAAAGTTCTCACTTTTGCTGAAAATCAAAAAAAAATCGGAATTGTAGGTTGCAAACTTATCGATGGAACAGGGAATTTCCTGCCAGAATGCAAACGTGGGGTTCCAACTCCATTTGTGGCATTGACTAAAATTTTCAGTTTGTATAAATTATTTCCAAAAACAGCTCTTTTTAATCGGTATTACGCCCAACATTTATCAGAAAATGAAACCGGAAAAGTCGATATTCTTGTTGGTGCTTTTATGGTTATGATGCGCGAGTTATACCACGAAATCGGTGGTTTTGACGAGAATTGTTTTATGTATTCTGACGATATTGATTTGTCGTATATGGCATTAAAAAAAGGAAAATCAAATTACTATTTTCATGAAACAGCTATAATTCACTACAAAGGTGAAAGTACTGAAAAAGATAGATTGTATATGAGGCGCTTTCAAGAAGCGATGCAATTT
>JBIPNF010000056.1:0-11986 GCA_044373885.1 Flavobacterium sp.
ACTTGCGAATTGATTGTGAATAACAATAAAATGGCAAATGATTTCAAGAATTTTGAATTTGAATTGATTCGCTATTTCTCCATTACATCGCCAGTTTCTGAAAGCGATTTCTTGAAATTAACAGATGTAGAATTGACCGGAAAAACGTATAAAGCGGCTTCTGTTTATTACAATGAAAAAACAGAAAGAAGTGCAAGAGAAGCGTATCCAATTATAAAAAATGTATTTGAAGATCGTGGAAACCATTTTGAGCGTATTGTAATTCCTTTTTCAGATGGAATAAAATCGTTGGAAGTTGTAACAGATTTGAAAAAAGCGTATGAAACTCAAGGAAAACAATTGGTAGCCGATTTTGAAAAAAATATCACTTTGGCAATTGTTGATGAAGCTTGGAAAAAGCACCTGCGTAAAATGGATGAATTGAAACAATCGGTACAATTGGCAGTTCACGAACAAAAAGATCCTTTACTAATTTATAAATTTGAAGCTTTTAATTTGTTTAGCAATATGCTAAATGGTGTAAATAAAGAAGTTATTTCATTCTTATTTAAAGGCGATTTACCACAACAAAATGCTCCGAAAATTCACGAAGCAAAAGAAGTGCGTCAGAAAGAAAATTACAAAATAAGCAAAGAAGAAATTGTAAGCAGTGAAAGTGCCAATCGGGAAGCGGGAGAAACCCAACAACGACAAGTTACTGAAACAATTGTTCGAGAAATGCCGAAAATCAATAGAAATGATACGGTTAAAATTCAACAGGTTTCGTCTGGTACGATAGAAGAAATGAAATTTAAAAAAGCAGAAAGCTTGTTGGCTTCAGGCGAATGGGTTTTGGTTAATTAGATTTTAATTATACAGATAAATGCTCTAATTGCCATTGCAGTTGGAGCATTTTTTATAATTAGTACTACCAACTAAAAATATTTTTTTATCTTTACTTATATAAATTCGATACTAACAATTAAAACTTAATAGCATGGCAAAGAGTCAAGACGCAAAAAAAACACAAAAAAAAGAACCTTTGAAAACCGCTAAGGAAAAGAAAGAGGAAAAAAGAGAAAAGAAAAACAGTCCTAAAAGAGATTAAATAAATAACCCTTTCGATATAAAAATTTGAAAGGGTTACTTTTTAAATAAATATATTATGCCCAATACTACAACCTATTCTTTGTTTTTTAGCCGTGTTAAGGAAAGTATTTCTAATGGAACTTTTGCCAAACTTACTATGGCAAAAACAATTGGAAATACACAGTTAATGAATATTTATATTCGAACCAATGTGGATGAAATTCAGCTAAAACTGGCTTTGACTTTCAAATTTCAAACGGAAGAAGAAGTAAAAATTTTACCAATAGAAGAAGGTCTGAACGAACTCATTCCATACATCAACAATCCTTTTATGTCGGCTTTGCTTTTCACAACCGAAGCTGATGTAACGATGAAATTGAATAAAAAACGAGTGGCAACTATTACAGAACAAGCACCAACTTTCAAAAATGCAGATCCAATTTTATTAGAGTATTTGTCTAAAAAATAAACACAGATTGCACAAATTTGCTTTGCGAATCTTGCTTAAACTTTGCGCTCTTTGCGGTTAAAAAACTATAAATTATCAGGGAAAATTTTGCCCGGATTTAAAATTCCGTTGGGATCAAAAATTGATTTTATGCCTTTCATTAATTGCAATTGTGTTTCGCTAAACGCAATATCCATATAGTTTTTTTGAACATACCCAATTCCGTGTTCACCTGACAAAGTTCCTTTTAAGGAAACCGTCAACTCAAAAATTTCACGAATTCCTTTAGTGACTTCTGTATTCCAATTTTGATCTGACATATCGCCTTTGATAATGTTTACATGTAAATTTCCATCGCCAGCGTGACCGTAACAAACCGATTTAAATCCGTATTTAACTCCGATTTCTTTAATTCCAAATAATAATTTTGGCAATTCATACCTTGGAACAACAGTATCTTCCTCTTTATAGACAGAATTTGATTTTACAGCTTCGGCAACACTTCGACGCATTTTCCAAAGTAGGTTTTTTTGTATTTCGGTATCTGCAAAAAGCACTTCGTCAATTTTGAATTGCTCGACAACTTCCATTATTTTTTCAGCTTCTTGAAAAAGAATATCCGGGTAATTTCCATCAACTTCTATGAGTAAATGTGCTTGAATACCTTCATTTACTTGCACATTCAAATCGGGTACAAATTTCAAAGTCCAATCAATGGCATCGCGCTCCATAAATTCTAAAGCACTTGGAGTTATTCCGGCTCTAAAAATGGCAGAAACAGCTTCACACGCTTCGTTGGCATTATAAAACGGCACCAACATTAATACGGTGTGGGTGTTTTTTGGAATTAACTTCATAACGATTTTCGTAATGATTCCAAGGGTGCCTTCGCTTCCCACCATCAATTGGGTAAGATTATATCCCGTAGAATTTTTTAACGTATTCGCACCTGTCCAAATGATTTCTCCATTGGCAAGAACTACTTCTAAATTTAGCACATAATCTTTGGTTACACCATATTTTACGGCACGCGCGCCACCCGCATTTTCGGCCACGTTCCCTCCTATCCAACAACTTCCCAAACTACTTGGATCAGGTGGATAAAAAAGATCTTTTTCGGATACAGCTTCACGCAAAACTTGTGTAATTACAGCAGGTTCAACAGTAACTTGTAGGTTTTGCTCGTCGATGTTTAGAATTTTGTTGAAACGTTCCATCGAAAGACCAATTCCTTGATGAACAGACAATGCACCACCACTTAAACCTGTTCGGGCACCAATTGCAGTTACAGGGATAGTATGAAGATTTGCGATTTTCAAAATGGCCGCTATTTCTTCTGGAGTAGCTGGTTTTAGGACTACTGAAGGTGGAAAAATATAATCCTCGGTTTCGTCTTTTCCATAGTAATTTCTAGTTTCTTGGTCGGTAAAAACGAATGCCTCTCCAAGAATTTCATTGAATTGAGAAAGTATTTCTGATGTGATTTTCATAAACTAAATTGAATTGTAAAAGTAAAAAATATATTATAATGAATGAAAACAATTTCGAACTAAAAAATGCATTTGAGCACAAAATTTCCTAGCCCAGATGGAAGGGAAAATCCCGAGCTTTTTAGCGAGGATTTGGAATGACAGCGGGAAATAGCTTCAAAAAAAAATACAAAATAGGTGAAATTGAAAAACATTAACAATTGTTAACAAAATAGATTTTAACAAACGATAATTAATTGTATTTTTACGTTTCAAAATTTTAAAAAATAAATGGGTAAAATCATTGCTATTGCCAATCAAAAAGGGGGCGTTGGAAAAACAACAACTTCGATAAATTTAGCGGCTTCTTTAGGCGTTTTAGAAAAAAAAGTATTACTAATTGATGCTGATCCTCAGGCTAATTCTAGCTCTGGGTTGGGAATTGATGTTGAAAATGTTATTATTGGAACATACCAAATTTTGGAACATAGCAATACACCATTGGAAGCAATTGTAACCTGTACGGCTCCGAATGTAGATGTAATTCCTGCACATATAGACCTTGTAGCCATCGAAATTGAGTTGGTTGACAAGGAAAATAGAGAATACATGTTGAAGGAAGCCTTGAAGAGCATCAAAGATAAATACGATTATATTTTGATTGATTGCGCGCCATCATTGGGTTTATTGACATTAAATGCATTGACAGCAGCAGATTCGGTGATTATTCCGATTCAGTGTGAATATTTTGCTTTGGAAGGTTTGGGGAAATTATTGAATACGATAAAAAGTGTTCAGAAAATTCACAATCCGGATTTAGATATTGAAGGGTTGTTATTGACTATGTTTGATTCTCGTTTGCGATTGTCAAATCAGGTGGTGGAGGAAGTTCAAAAACATTTTAACGACATGGTTTTTGAAACTATTATTCAAAGAAATGTGAAGTTGAGTGAGGCTCCAAGTTATGGTGAAAGTATTATTAATTATGACGCGACGAGCAAGGGAGCGAATAATTATTTAAGACTAGCGGAGGAGATTATTAAGAAAAATAGTAATTAATTTATGGCACAAGCAATAAAAAAACAAGCATTAGGAAGAGGATTGTCGGCTTTATTGAAAGACCCAGATAACGATATTAAGTCGGTTAACGATAAAAATGCGGATAAAGTTGTAGGTAATATTGTCGAGTTGGAAATTGATGCTATCGAGATAAATCCGTTTCAGCCAAGAAGTAATTTCAATGAAGAATCGCTGAAAGAATTGGCAACTTCCATAAAGGAATTAGGTGTTATTCAACCCATTACGGTTCGGAAAACAGACTTTAATAAATACCAATTGATTTCTGGGGAACGAAGATTAAGAGCTTCAAAATTGGCAGGATTGAATGTGGTTCCCGCTTATATTCGAATTGCGAACGACAATGAATCGCTTACAATGGCTTTGGTAGAAAACATCCAAAGACACGATTTAGATCCTATTGAAATCGCGTTGTCTTACCAAAGATTAATTGATGAAATTCAATTGACGCAAGAGCAAATGAGCGAGCGCGTGGGGAAAAAGCGTTCTACGATTGCAAATTATCTTCGATTATTAAAATTAGATCCGATTATTCAAACGGGAATTCGTGATGGATTTATTTCTATGGGTCACGGACGTGCAATTATTAATATTGAAGATCAAGACATTCAAACTGATATCTATCAAAAAATTGTAAGCCAAAATTTTTCTGTTAGAGAAACCGAGGCATTGGTAAAAAACTATCAAGAAAGTCTGAAACCTAAAGTTGCAACTAAAGCAAAAACGGCAACATTTAAAGTTGCGGATGAAGCCAACAAAGCGATTACAGACTATTTTGGTGCTAAAATTGATGTGAAAGTTGCTGGAAATGGTAAGGGAAAAATTACAATCCCATTTCACTCAGAAGAAGATTTCAACAGAATTATCAAATTAATAAAAGGGTAGTGATTAAATTCTATTTCATATTTTTAATTGGGTTCTTAATTGGAACAACTTCACTTTTGGCTCAAGATAAAAAAGTAGAGCTTTTGGTTGCAAAAGACACTTTAAAATACAAAGAAATAAATCCTTTATCACCAGCAAAAGCAGCTTTTTATTCTGCAATCTTACCAGGTTTGGGACAAGCGTATAATAAAAAATACTGGAAAATTCCTTTGGTTTATGGAGGAATTGGAGCAGGATTGTATTATTATTCTTTAAATAACACAAAATATAACAGTTTCAGAAACGCTTATAAAAGAAGATTGGCAGGATATAATGATGACGAATATCAATATTATGACGATTCGAGATTGATTGCTGGACAGCGATTTTATCAACGAAATAGAGACATGTCGGTTTTAGTGGCAGTTGGATTTTATGTGTTGAATATTGTAGATGCTAACATTGATGCGCATTTGATGCAATTTAATGTAAATGACAAATTATCGTTTCGTCCTGAACTGTATCAGAATGAAATTAATTACAAACAAAACTTAGGATTGACTTTAAACTACCATTTTTAATGAAAATTGCACTTTTAGGTTACGGAAAAATGGGGCATGTTATTGAAAAAATAGCATTGCAGCGCGGACACGAAATTGTGTTACGTAAATCAATAGAAGAAACATTCGACGGACTTGAAAATGCAGATGTAGCGATAGATTTTAGCGCACCAGATGCAGCTGTTGAAAATATTTCGACTGCTTTAAAACTTGGAATCCCTGTAATTTCTGGAACTACAGGTTGGCTGAGCGAATATGAAAATATGGCGCAACTTTGCAAAGAGAAAAATACTGCTTTTATTAGTAGTTCTAATTTTAGTTTGGGCGTCAATATTTTCTTTGAATTGAACGAATATTTGGCAAAAATTATGTCAAAATTTGATGCTTATAAAGTTGGAATTGAAGAAATTCATCACACACAAAAATTAGATTCACCAAGTGGAACCGCAATTTCATTGGCAAATGGAATCATGAAAAACAGTAATTATGAAAATTGGACTTTGGAAAATTCAATTTCAAATGATATAGTAATTGATGCCAAAAGAATTGAGAATGTTCCTGGCACGCATACCGTTACTTATAATTCAGATGTTGATTTAATCGAAATAAAACATTTGGCACACAACAGAGAAGGATTTGCATTAGGTGCAGTAATTGCAGCTGAATGGATCTTGGGTAAAAAAGGGGTTTTCACAATGAAAGATGTATTAAATATTGGTAATTCGGTTATTCGTTAATTCGGTTATCAATCATAAACTTTAAAATAAAATAATATGACACTAATTCAATGGTTTGTATTCTTCTTAATTGTTCAAGTAATTCACTTTTTAGGAACTTGGAAATTGTATGAAGCCGCAGGTAGAAAAAAATGGGAAGCAGCAATACCTGTTTATAACGCAATTGTTTTGATGAAAATCATAAATCGTTCGCCTTGGTGGACGATATTATTGTTTGTTCCCGTTGTAAATCTTATTATGTTCCCAGTTGTTTGGATTGAAACATTGAGAAGTTTTGGGAAAAACTCAACTTTAGATACCCTTTTGGGAGTATTGACATTGGGTTTTTATATTTATTATATCAACTATACTCAAAAATTAGTTTACATCCATAACAGAAGTTTAGAGCCTACAAACAAAACCGCTGATACTGTTAGTTCGTTACTTTTTGCAATAGTTGTGGCAACTTTGGTTCACACCTATATAATGCAACCGTATACTATTCCAACTTCTTCCTTGGAAAAATCATTATTAGTGGGTGACTTTTTATTTGTGAGTAAATTTCATTATGGAGCAAGAACGCCAATGACACCAATTGCTGCGCCAATGGTTCACGATACTTTGCCACTATTAAATGTAAAATCTTATTTAAAAGCACCTCAAGTTCCTTATTTCAGATTTTTTGCAATGCAAGAAGTAAACAGAACAGACATTGTGGTATTCAATTGGCCTGCTGATACTTTATTTAACATGTACAAAGCAGCCGATAAAAGATACGACAAACCAATCGATAAAAAGACCAATTATGTAAAACGTTGCGTTGGTATTCCGGGCGATAGTTTGTCCATAAAAGACGGAATTGTGTATATCAATGGCAAAATTATGCCAATGCCAGAAAGAGCAAAACCTCAATATTCTTATACTGTAACCACCGATGGAAATGGTTTTGACCAAACGTATATTACTAAAGAATTGAATATTACAGATGGCGTTTATCAAAGCACTCAAAATACCTTTTATTTCAGAGCATTAACTGAAGAATCCGCCAATCGATTACGTTTGAATCCGATTGTAAAAAGTGTAGTTCGAAATATTTCTTATGAAGCAGAAGCTGCGATATTCCCTTATAATACAAAATGGAATTTGGATAATTTAGGTCCGATTTACATTCCTAAAAAAGGAGTTACCGTTGCTTTGAATACTGAAAGTTTACCTTTTTATAAAACGATTATTCGTGAATATGAGAAAAATGATTTAAAAGTAACTGGGGACGAAATTAGAGTAAATGGACAAATTACAACTACTTATACTTTCAAACAAGATTATTATTGGATGATGGGAGATAACCGTCACAACTCATTAGACGCAAGATATTTTGGTTATACACCAGAAGATCATATCGTTGGAAAACCAGTGTTTATTTGGATGAGTTTAGATCCGAATGGAAAAGGCTTCAACAAAATTCGTTGGGATAGAGTTTTCACAACAGTTAGCGGTGATGGGCAACCACAATCGTATTTCAAATTTTTCTTATTTGCATTAATGTTGTATTTCGGAATTAGTTATTTTGTTAGAAAGAGAAAAGAGAATAAAAATTAGTCAAATGTTGCAAAGTCAAAAGTCTTAAAGTCTGTTATGAATACAACTATTTGACTTTCGACATTATGACATTAAAAACTTTGGACAAATATGAACGCTTTACTTCTACCAAGTTATTTTCCTTCAATAAGTAATTTTGCGGCTATGGCAAAGGCGGATTCAATTGTGTTTGAAATCGAAGATAATTTTCAGAAGCAAACCAATAGAAATAGAACGTATATTTATAGTCCAAATGGAATTTTGATGTTGAATATTCCTGTAAAACACAGTAAAGAAAGACATCAAAAGACAAAAGAAATCAAACTTGAAACGGCTTTTGATTGGCAAAAACAGCATTTTAAATCTCTTGAAGCAGCCTATAGAACGTCCCCGTTTTTTGAGTATTTTGAAGATGCATTACAACCAATTTTTACTAAAAAATACACTTTTTTAATCGATTTAAATTTTGAAACGATTGCTATTGTTTCAAAATGCTTGGGTATGAAATTAGAATTTGAAAAAACTACTGAATATTTTCACGAAGCTACCAATTGTATGGATTTTAGAAATTTAGCCGATGGCAAAAAAGACTCTTCTTCTTTTGATTCTTACACCCAAGTATTTGGAGACAAATACGGATTTATTAATAATTTAAGTATTTTGGATTTACTTTTTAATGAAGGTCGATTTGCTTTAGATTATTTAAAAGAACAACAACCCTAATTTAATCCATTGACAATCTAGTAATTACAGGACTATGGTCGGAATTTATAAATTCGGGGAAACTCGTGAAATTTTTGACTTTCATTACTTTGTCTGCAAAAATATAATCAATTCTGGCAGGATAATATTTGAAATTATAGGTTTGTCCAAAACCAGAACCTGCTTCTTCAAAACAATCGTTTAATGATCCTTTAATACTTCGATATACGTATGAATAGGGACTATTATTCATATCGCCACAAATGATAATTGGATACTCACATTCTTTTTTGTGGTTCATTAAAATCTCTGCTTGCTGTTGCTGTTTCTTAAAAGCTTTACTAATTCTAATAATTAACAATTGAGATTTATCTTGGTTGATTCCATCAATATTTTCAGAAATTTCGCTAACATCGGGTGAAATCTTTATAGATTGCATGTGCATATTATAGACACGAATAATATCTTTTCCTTTCTTTATATCGGCAAAAATGGTATTGTTATTTGAATTTGGAAAAACTAAATTTCCTTCATCAATAATTGGATATTTAGAAAAAATGGCTTGTCCCGTTTTTATTTTTTTTCCTTGCATAAAAACATATTTGTAAGGATAAATCTTCAAATCTAATTTGGCCGCGGTAGAAAATTCTTGAATGCAAAGAATATCAGGATTTTGCTCGTTTATAAAATCTAAAATTTCGTCAGGAACATTATCGTCATTCAGCCATTTGAATAAATTAAACAACCGCACATTATAGCTCATTACTACAAAGTCTTTTTCTTCTTTCGGTAAATCTGTAGCTGAAAATTTATAGAATTTATTGATAAACGTAATTCCCATTAACAAAACCAAAGCGGGTAAGATTATTTGCCGTTTGAGTTGGATGCCCCAATAAATAAAGAAAAGTCCGTTCGCAATTAAAAACAAAGGCAAAATCAAAGTTAGGGCCGATAAAATTGGGAATAATTTAGGTGCTAAAAAAGGTAAAAAATAAGCAATGAATGTCAATACAGCCAAAACTATATTGATAAAAAATACCCCTTTATTAAACCAAGAAAGCTTTCTCATTTATTAAATTAACACAATTATTTACTGAAAACTGTTGCTGAACTCTGAAAACTGAACACTACAAACTGAACCCTTATTTCCCTGCTTTAAACAGGAATTCTTTTTCTTCTTTTGTTAAACTATCATAACCCGATTGGCTAATTTTATCTAAAATTTCGTCAATTTGTTGCTGCCCTTTATCTTTTGTAACAATTTTAGAAACTTTTTTAGCTGCTGGAGCTTTGTAATTTCTATGCACTTTTTTGAATGGCGTTGTCTTTTTTCCACTGAATATAGTGGCAAAAAAATCTAAAATTGAAGTAAACCAACCGCAAATATCAGTTCCATTCTTCAATAATTGGGTGTAAATATAACCAAAAAAAGCACCACCAATATGCGCTAAATGTCCACCTGTATTTCCCATTGGCAATTGAAACAAATCAATCACAATTAAAACCAAAGCAATGTGCCATAATTTTACGTTTCCAAAAAACAGTAATCTGATTTCCATCAAAGGAGAATAGGAAACTGTTGCAAAAAGTATTGCCATTACTGATGCAGATGCGCCAACCAAAGACGTATTGACATTTGCCAAAGCAGGAAAAAACATATAACTCAACATATAAATACCGCCTGCAAATAGCGAACCTACAAAATACAAACTCAATAATTGCTTTTGATTGAAGAATATCAAGAATAATCTTCCGGCAAAATTCAACATCAACATATTAAAGAGAATATGAAAAATTCCGAAATGAAAAAATGCATACGAAAAAATTGTCCAAGGTTTCCATAATAAATCCAATGGATTTGAAGACAAACTTACATAATTCAGATAATCAATATTGACTTTAAACAAAGGCAAAACACCGAATAGAATACTTGGAATAGCAAAAAAAGCAATGTTCCAAAATATCAATTTTGTTACAACATCACCAATTTTAAATTGTAATTTCAAATCTTCAAGTATACTCATTTAATTATTTTTTTACTGAACACCTCAAACTGATTACTGATTAGTGACTAATTCCAACGATTGGAATTGAACTGATTTTTTTTCCAATACCATACCATTAAAAAACCAAATAATGCGCCACCAACGTGAGCAAAATGGGCTATTCCTCCACCAAAAACGGAAAATCCTGTAACACCCGAAAACAAATCTAAACTTACAATTACTGGTACAAAATATTTTGCTTTTATTGGAATTGGAATAAATAGTAAAGCCAATTCAGCATTTGGAAACATAAAGGCGAAGGCAACTAAAACCCCATATATTGCACCAGAAGCACCAACGGCTGGAGTAACAAATGCAGCCGTAAAACTCTCAAAACCAGACTTTGATAAAATATCTGCCCATCTTGAATCGTACTTGCCTTCACCCAAAACCTGTAAGATTTCAGATTTTTGAATTCCATTAGACAATAGTGTATTCAATCCTTCATGAAAGAAATAATAATTGGAAAGAATATGAATAAACGCAGCTCCTAATCCACATGAAATATAGAAAAACAAGAATTTTTTTGCACCCCACATTTGCTCTAAAGCGGTTCCAAATGAAAACAAAGCAAACATATTAAAGAAAATGTGCATTACATTTCCGTGCATAAACATGTGCGTCAACGGTTGCCAAAACTTGAAATCATGATTTTCCGGATAATACAAAGACAGGAATTTATAGGCAACATCACCTAAAATTTGTGTCCCAATAAAAAAGATAATATTAATAATGATTAATTGCTTAACCGTTTCGGTTACGTTTCTCATAGTGCGAATTTTTTGTCTAAATCTTCCACCCGCATCGTGATGAAAGTAGGTTTTTGAAATGGGGAAACATTGGGCTCCTTACAAGCAAAAAGTCCATTTACGAGATTCTCTTGTTCTTTTTCAGTTAAATAGGTTCCTGTTTTAACTGCTAAACTTTTCGCCATTGATTTGGCAATACTATCATTTTGACTGAAACTACTTTCAGGAATTCCGTCTTGCAAATCGCTCAATAATTGTTCCAAAAGTATCGAAACTTCACTTTCTGTAACATTTATCGGCAAGCCAGAAATGATCACGTGATCATCATTTGTTGCTTCAAATACAAAACCTGTATTAACTAGTGAAAGTTGTAATTCGGAAATCAATTTCATTTCGCTTGACGAAAAAAACAAGTTCAAAGGAAATAGTAATTGTTGGCTTGAAGCCTGATGCACCGTCATATTTGTAAGAAATTGTTCGTACAAAACCCTTTGATGAGCCCGTTGTTGATCTACAATAACCATCCCAGATTTAATAGGATTAACGATATATTTTTTATGAATTTGGTAGGTTTTATTGGTAGAATGCTCAATTTCATTTTCATTAAATAGCGATCCCGTCACTTCATCACTTTCAAATTCTATGTTGCTAACTTCTTCGGTATCGTGTTTTAAACCAACGTATAAACTTTCCCAATTCGCCGTATTTTC
>JBIPNF010000250.1:0-3497 GCA_044373885.1 Flavobacterium sp.
TCAAATGGTTGTTTAAATCAGGAAAAAAACTGGTGAAATTTTCAAAATAACTATACAATCTCGGGTTCATTCCAGCCGAAAGAACTACCGAAGACTCTAAATTACTATTTACAAATCCTCGAAGTGTCGCATGAGCATCGTTGAATTCAATAGGCAACTGTTCGTCTTTATCAAAATTATCTTTATCTAATTTGGTCATAATATTGACATCTATATCTCCGGGATAAAGATTATTTTCAATATAATGCTTAACATTTTCTTTAAATTCAAATCCGTTTTCTAGAAGGTTTTCTAATCCT
The DNA here is from genome assembly GCA_044373885.1 of Flavobacterium sp. Classification (GTDB taxonomy): domain Bacteria; phylum Bacteroidota; class Bacteroidia; order Flavobacteriales; family Flavobacteriaceae; genus Flavobacterium. Next base: position 300 of record JBIPNF010000250.1, read on the forward strand.
TTTTTAATTTCTGATTTGTTAGGCAATATCGCAATGTAGTTTTCTAAAGCTGTTTTGCTTTCTGCGATTTCATTTTTAAAATTCTCAAATTTCTCTTTTACAATTTTGTCAACTAAATTCAAATAGGAAGTGATTCTAAGCGCTCTATAATCATGAATTTTTTGTGTAATTTCGTGATACGGAATCTCAAATTTGGCACTATAAAAAGCATTCATTTTTTCAATTAAATCATCATCCATAATAGAAATAACAGATGAAATTCCGTATTTTCCTACTCTAATAGGGCTATCAATTGTGTAGGCAAGTCCCATAACAGGAATATGAAAAGTATGTAATTGTTTTGCTGTAGTCATATTTAACTCAATTTAATAAAATAAGCTACAAAATTGATGTTTTTCAATTGATTAATAACTGACAATTATCATATTGAATAGATTTAAACCGATTAGTTTTGGACTCCAAAGGCATAAAAATTGCCTTTAAACAGCATTGCCTAGTATTAAAAATTCAATGTCTTAAAAACTTGTTTGGGTTGCAAAAATTTTATAAATTTGCAACCCAAATTTAGTATGTAAAAAAGAAAGAAAATGGATATCAAAAGAGTAGCAATAAACGCTGTAAATGAAGTGATTGTGATGACTGTAGTTCACATGGATTACAAAGGTCAGGTGCAAAAAAGAATAAACGAAAAAATGCCTTTGGCAACCGTTAAAGGTTTTAGAAAAGGTGCTGTGCCTAAAGATTTAGTTGAAAAACAATACGGAAGAGCAATTAAAGTTGAAGAAGTTGATAAAGTAGTTGCTCTAGCTTTAGAAAGATATATTCAATCAGAACGTTTGAATCTTCTTGGAACGCCTTTAGCAAAAGAAAACACTTCCTTTTCTTGGGATGACGAAGAAATGGTATTTGAATATGAAATTGGTTTAGTGCCAAGTTTTGATTTGGATTTAGAAGCTAAAAATAACATCGTAAAATATGTAGTTACAGCCGATGATAAAATGATTAACGAACAAGTAGTTCGTATTCAAAAACAATTTGGAACACCAACACCTCAAACAGTTGTTGAAGAAAGTTTCGATATTTCTGGGACTTTTACAAATGCTGAAAAAGAAATCAATGCGCCTTCTACAATAACAACATCTCTTTTTAAAGATAAAAAAACAGGAGCGAAGTTCATCGGTAAAAAAGTGGGTGATGTGGTAACTGTAAATACAAAAGGGTTATTTGATGACGATCATCAATTGATGGATGTTTTGAAAGTAAGTCACGATGACGTTCATGGTTTGGCTATTGATGTAGATTTTACAATCGAAAAAATTACTGGAACAGATTTAGCAGAATTGAACCAAGATTTATTTGATAAACTTTTTGGACCCGGAAATGTTGCTACTTTAGAAGAATTGAAGTCAAAAATCAAAGAAGATGCTGAAATTCAATTTGCGCAACAAGCAGACCAAAAATTAATGGCAGATGTTACCGATTTCTTGGTTGAAAACACAAAATTTGATTTGCCAGACGCATTCTTAAAAAGATGGTTGCAAACAGTAGGGGAGAAAAATCTTTCACCCGAAGAAGCAGAAGTGGAATATGCAAGGTCTGAAAAAGGATTGCGTTACCAACTCATCGAAGGAAGAGCATTGTCTCAAGCAAATATCCAAGTTACATTTGAGGATTTAAAAGCATTTACAGCAAAATCAATCAGACAACAAATGGCGCAATTTGGTCAAACTAATCCTACAGATGAAGAAGTTCAAGGAATTGTAGCGAGAGTTTTATCAAATCAAGAGGAAGTTAAGAAACTTTCTGACCAAGTTGTAGGTGATAAATTATTACTTTTATTCAAAGAAAAAGCAAATGCAACGGTAAAAGAAGTTACGTATCCTGAATTTATTGCGGCTTCTTATGGCGAATAAATTTCAGTTTTAATATCTAAATGTTAAAATACATACGTTTGAATAGAGTACTATTATAAATTTTATGATTTTATTACATTTGATAAACAATAAAAAAGAGCTATATTTGAGTGTCAAAAAAATATTTTTGGCGCTCTTTTATTTTATGATTCGCATTAATTTCAAGTAACTTTTCAAACTTTTAAATTAAAAATAATGAACTACAGTAAAGACCCGAGAGCTTCGCTCGAACTGGCGAAGCAATTTAAAAAATTTGCTACAAAACACCAAGGGGTAAACAATTTGTATTACGATAAAATCGTAAATGCAATGACGCCAAAGGGAATGACCCCATATATCATTGAAGAACGCCAATTAAATATTTCTCAATTAGATGTATTTTCGAGGTTAATGATGGACCGAATTATATTTTTAGGAACGGGAATTGACGACCAAATTGCAAACATTGTACAGGCGCAATTGTTGTTTTTAGAAAGTGCAGACGCGTCAAAAGACATTCAAATTTACATCAATTCTCCAGGTGGGAGTGTGTATGCAGGATTGGGAATTTACGACACGATGCAATATATCAAACCTGATGTAGCTACAATTTGCACAGGAATGGCCGCTTCAATGGGAGCTGTTTTATTGTGTGCTGGAGCTGCAGGAAAACGTTCTGCGTTGCCACATTCAAGAGTTATGATTCACCAACCATCGGGCGGAGCACAAGGAGTTGCAACCGATATGGAAATCAACTTGCGTGAAATGTTGAAACTGAAAGACGAATTATACCAAATAATTTCTAAGCACTCAGGACAAACTTTCGAAAAAGTACACTTGGATTCAGAACGTGATTATTGGATGATTGCGGATGAAGCTAAGACTTACGGAATGATTGACGAAGTGTTGAGAAGATAAATATAAAGTTCAAAGGTTCAAAGGTTCAAGGGTTCAGAGTTTCTGCCTTTGCTACTTTGAACCTTTGCAACTTTGCTACTTAAAAAAAATGGCAAAACAAAAATTAGAATGTTCTTTCTGTGGAAGAAAAAAACCAGAAACCAATTTGTTAATAGCGGGTATTGATGCCCATATTTGCGATAAATGCATTGAGCAAGCGCATGGAATTGTTGTAGAAGAAATAAAAGCAAATGGAAGTTCAAATGCAGTTGGTGATTTAATTCTAAAAAAACCAAAAGAAATTAGAGCATTCCTAGATAAATATGTTATCGGTCAAGACCAAACCAAAAAAGTAATGGCAGTTGCAGTATACAATCACTATAAAAGATTGATGCAACAAGAGTTAGAC
>JBIPNF010000057.1:0-11905 GCA_044373885.1 Flavobacterium sp.
ATGGTAAATTCTATACTTTTCTCCCCACTTTATTAAGATTATTATTAACGTAAAATGAACAAAAAAATGATTCGCTTCAGTGCGTTCACATTGCTATTGGCTATGAACACTTATGCACAAGAACCAACTCCAAAACAACTTGATGAAGTTGTAATTTCCGATTCTAAATTTGCATTGCCAAAAGAAAAATCTGGAAAAGTTATTGTAAAGATTAATGCTGCCGAATTGGCTAAAAAAGCAGGACAATCTGTAGCCACAATTTTAAGTACCGTTGTGGGACTTGAAGTCAATGGAAATCAGAGTAGTGCGGGTAAAAATTTAGGGTATTATGTTCGTGGTGGAAGAAACCGCCAAACCCTAATTTTGATTGATGGAATTCCTGTAACAGATGCGTCAGGTGTAAATTTAGAATACGATTTGCGATTAATCTCTGCCGAACAAGTAGAAAGTATCGAAGTGATGAAAGGTGCTGCAAGTACACTTTACGGTTCAGGAGCCGCTTCTGGAGTAATTAATATTACCTTGAAAAAAGCCAGTAAAAAGGAAGTTACAGGGAATGTATATACTAGTTTAGGTACGCAAACAACTGCTGACAATACCAATTACAAACCTCAAGATTTCAATCAAGGATTTGGTTTGAATGGTACTATCGGGAAAATTAATTATTTGGCGACCTTAAATAGTGTTGAAACCAAAGGGATTTCCGAAGCAAAAGGCGTTAATTTTGAAGACGATAACTTTTCTAAAATTAACACTTTATTGAAAGTAGGTTTTGCTCCTACAAAAAAACTATCATTTGATTTTTTTACGAATTATGATCGTATAAAAAATAATTATGATGGTACTTATGATAATTTCACTTCGCCAGATACTCCTATAAATATAGCAACATCAGAGCAATTTAGATTTGGATTTTCTCCTAAATACAAATATAATAAAGGGGAATTTGTTTTGAATTCAGGGTTTACTTCTACTGAAAGAAAATATACGTCATTTAACAGTTGGACGAATTCAATTGATAATAGTTTGTATGCATCAAAAAGTGTTAGCGCCGATGCATTTAATAAATATACGTTTTCAAATCAATTTTTCCTCATTTTAGGAAGCCAATTTCAGTTCAATGAAATGGAAGCCAAATCGGAATCTATTACTAAGGAAAATGCCAAATTCAATGCGATTGACACCTATTTTACTGCGGTTTACAATTCAGATTTTGGGTTGAATATCAATGCTGGATCACGTTACAACTTGCACAACATTTACAAAAATTATGCAGTTTATAATTTCAATCCATCGTATTCTTTATCGAATTTGCCATTGAAAATTGTAGCTTCTTACAGCACGGCTTATAGCACGCCAAGTTTGTACCAATTGTATTCGCCTTATGGAAATTTAGCGTTGACTCCCGAAAAAAATAGTACCCTTGAAAGTGGTTTTGAAGTGGTTTTGTTAAATAAAAAAGTGACTTTGAACACAGTTGGATTTTATAGAGAAGAAAATAATTCTATCGGATTTTATACCAATCCTGTGACTTGGGCTTCTAATTACGTGAATGTTCACGGTACTTATAATGCTAAAGGAATAGAAACCATGCTTTCGGTTTCGGCTTCAGAAAAGTTAAAATTCAATGCCAATTATACCTTTACACAATTGGAAGAACCTTTGCAACGATTGATTCCAAAACACAAAGGAAATCTTTCATTGGATTATGAATTCTCTGAAAAAGCCTCGTTTAATATGGCGTATCAATATGTTGACAAACGAAAAGATGCCTTTTTTGATGGTGGTACATATGAAACGACTAATGTTATTTTAGATTCGTATCAACTTGTAAATGCAATAGGAGATTTTAAAATCATCAAAAATAGATTGCGTGTATTTGCATCTGTAAATAATATTTTCAATGCCGATTTTACAGAAGCCGTTGGGTATAGCACTCGTGGTAGAAATATTAAAATTGGTTTGAATGTGATGTTTTAAATTGTAAGTCCATTTAAGTTGCTGAAAGCCCCAATCTAGGATTCTTAGGTTGGGGCTTTTATATGTATGAAAATAAATTTTTATTGTACCTTGTAACAAAATTAATCCATTATCGTCTTGATTTTATAACAGCCCAAAAACAAGTGAATGAACCAAAATGAGTTTGTAAAGTCCATTTCTCCCTTCAAAGACAAACTCTTTCGTCTTGCTAAACGATTGTTGGTAAGTACGGAAGAAGCTCAGGATGCAACTCAAGAGGTACTACTGAAATTATGGAACAAGAATGAAAATTTAAGCAATTATAACAGCCTAGAAGCTTTTGCAATGACAATGACCAAGAATTATTGTTTGGATCAATTGAAATCGAAAAGAGCGGGCAACATGAAATTGGTTCATGATAATTATACCGATAGAGAGCCAAGTTTATTACAAAAACTAGAAGATAAGGACAGTTTGGATTGGGTTGAAATAGTCATTAATCAATTGCCAGAACAACAAAGAATGATAATTCAAATGCGAGACATCGAACAATATGAGTTTGAAGAAATTGCAAAAATATTGGATATGAACGAAACGGCAATTCGAGTAGCATTGTCAAGAGGAAGGAAAACGATACGAGCGTTTATGTTAAAAACACACGAATATGGAATCAAATAGAATAGAAATACTTTTAGAAAAATACTTTCAAGTAGAAACAAGTAGTGCCGAAGAATTAGAATTGAAAAAATACTTTTCTTCATCCGATGTTGCGCAGCATTTGGAATACTACAAGCCTTTATTTGTTTATTTCTCTGAAGCAAAAAAACAAATGGCATCCCAGGAAGTACCACTGCAAACTAAAAAGCGCAATGTTAGGTGGTTGTCAATTGCGGCTTCTGTTCTAGTTTTGCTTGGAATTAGCACATTTACCTATTTTCATTCCCCAACTGAAACAGGCGATTTAGGAACCTACGAAAATCCGGAAGTCGCTTTTGAAGCTACCCAAAAAGCATTGGCTTTATTATCTGAAAATGTAAATGTGGGAATAGAAAGTGTAGAATATATTAACGAGTACCAGAATTTAAAAGACTTAATTTTTAAAAACAACATTAATAATAAATAGAAATCATGAGAAAATCAATAGTAGTATTCGTATTTATTTTATTGCCAACAGTCTTTTTTGGACAAGCGGCATTTGATAAATTTGATGGTCAAGACGACGTAACTTCAGTCATCGTAAATAAAAAAATGTTTCAGATGATGGGTAGTGTTAAAATGGACACTAAAAACAAAGAAGAGCAACAATACTTGAACTTAATCAAGAAATTAGACAACCTTAAAGTATTTACAACCAACAGCACAAGAGTGACAGCGGATATGAAAGCAACTTCAGAAAAATATATGAAATCTGCAGGTTTAGAAGAATTGATGCGTGTGAATGATAACGGTAAAAATATTAAAATTTCTGTAAGGTCGGGATCTAACGATTCGCAAATTAAAGAATTATTGATGTTTATGGAAGGAAGTTCAAAGGGAAATCAGACGGTTTTAATGTCGTTAACAGGCGACTTCGATTTGAATGAAATTTCGGTATTAACTGATAAAATGAGAATTCCTGGTGGTGACGAGTTGAAAAAAGCAACAAAAGGTAAAAAATAACCAAGATGAAATCCATTTATAGCCTTGCCATTATTGGAATTTTGCTTTTGTCAAGTTGCAATAATGAACCGACATTGCAAAAATATTTTGTAGAAAATACCGAAAATAAGAATTTCATTGCATTGGATTTATCGCCAAGTATTTTGAATATTGATGCCTCAAAATTATCTGCAGAACAAAATGTCGCTTTGAAATCCTTTGATAAAATGAATATTTTAGCGTTTAAATTAGACGATAAAAACAAAGCAGAATTTGAAGCAGAGCGCATTAAATTAAATACTATTCTAAAAGGGGATAAATACCAACAATTAATGAAAGTTGGTCATGGAAAAGAAGGAGCTTCTATTAGTTTTGTTGGTGATGACGAACACATTGAAGAGTTTGTATTGTATGCTAATAAAAAAGAAAATGGTTTTGCTGTTGTAAGAATTCTTGGAAAAGATATGAATCCGACGGGAATAATGACTATGATGTCGCTGCTTCAAAAGTCAACTGTCAATTTAGAACAATTGAAGCCGTTAAAGCAATTTCTTGAAAAATAAAAGGTTGAGGTTAGTTATAATGAAAAAGCGTTCCAATTGGAACGCTTTTTTTATTGCTTTTTAAAATATTTGAAAGGAACTAAAAGCATTCCGAAACATTCTCCATCTCCTTTTCCAACGTGCTTGTGGTGCATTTTATGGGCTCTTCTAACTGCTCGCGAATAGACATTATTAGCATTTCTAAATAGCTTGAAGCGCTGGTGAATAAAAATATCATGAACCAAAAAATAGGCAAAACCATAGGCGAAAATTCCTAAGCCAACGGCCAAACCAAGATCGAAAATTCCATTTCTCCAAAGGAAGAAAAATCCCATACTCACAACGGCATAAAATATAAAAAATAAATCATTGCGTTCAAACCAAGAATCATGGTCTTTTTTGTGATGGTCTTCGTGTAACACCCAAAGGAAACCATGCATAATATACTTATGACTGAACCAAGCCATAAATTCCATAAAGAAAAAAGTGATGAAAAAGACTGCTATATAAATCCACATAATCGTTAATTTAAATGATGTTTAATTTGTAAGTGAAATAACATTTTGCAAAAAGCTGGTATTTCTGGTAATTAGAAACTCGAATACGCGTGTTTTTGATTTCTGCTGATGGCGTACTTTTTAATTTTGAAAGTAATTTTTTATAATAGATATAAGCGGTATAAACACCAAATTTCGCTTCTATTGGCAAATGAACTAAACCGTCATAACCCGCTTTGAAATCGGCTTCAATTTCTTCAATAATTTTCAGTTTTGAAACTTCATCTAATTTTGATAAATCGGTATTTGGAAAATAAGTTCTATTCAAATCTTCAAAATCAGCTTTCAAATCTCTAAGAAAATTTACTTTTTGAAACGCAGAACCCAATCGCATAGCGGAATCTTTGAGTGTTTCATATTTTGAATCGTCTCCGTTTACAAATACTTTCAAACACATTAAACCTACAACATCTGCTGAACCATAAATATATTCATTGTATTCAGATTCTGTTTTGTACTCCGTTTTTGTTAAATCTAATTTCATGCTTTTCATAAAAGCAGCAATCAATTCATTCGGAATTTCATACTTGGTTACTGTATGTTGAAAGGCATTTAAAATAGGATTCAAACTGATTTTATTTTTTAAGGACAATTCCAAATCTTTTTCAAAAAGAGCAAGTAGATCTTCCTTATTATAATCATGAAAACTATCTACAATTTCATCTGCAAAACGCACAAAACCATAAATGTTGTAAATGTCTTGTCTAATACTTGGCGCAAGCATTTTTACTGCCGAAGAAAAAGAAGTACTATACGATTTTGTAACATTTCTGCTACAATCAAAAGATATTTTGTCAAACAGGTCTTTCATGTTTAAAGGTGTTTTTCAATTAATTCGGCAACCAATTTTCCTGAAATTAAAGCTGGCGGAACACCAGGTCCTGGAACGGTTAATTGTCCTGTGAAATATAAATTTTCAACCTTTTTGCTTTTCAGTTTTGGTCTCAAAAACGCAGTTTGTAGCAGTGTATTCGCCATTCCATAGGCATTGCCTTTATAGGAGTTGTAAACCTCTTCAAAATCATTTTTACAAAAAGATTCTTTAAAAATAATATTATTTTTTATATTTTGCTGTGTTAAAGCCTCAAAACGATCAATTATTTTTTCAAAGTATGCTTCACGTAATGCTTCAGTATCTTCAATTCCTGGTGCCAATGGTATCAAAAAGAAACCCGATTCCATTCCTTTAGGCGCTGCAGTTTCATCCGTAATTGAAGGAAAATTAGCGTAAAATAAAGGATTATCTGGCCATTTCGGTTCGTCGTAAATATCTTTAGCATGCTGATTAAAATCCACATCAAAAAACAAAGCATGGTGCGTTATATTTTCTATTTTTTTATTGAAACCTACATAAAAAAGTAGGGACGAAGGAGCAAAAGTTTTGCTTGCCCAATATTTTTCTGAATAAGCACGGTATTCCTCGTTCAATAAAGTTTCGGTGTGGTGGTAATCGGCACCACTCAAAATGATATCTGCATTTAAGCGTTCCCCGTTGATTTGTAGTGCAACTGCTTTTTTATTTTTAACGATGATTTTTTCAATAGCTGCATTTGTTTGGAAAGTAACTCCTAATTCTAATGCCAAACTTTCCATTCCACGAATCACGTCGTACATTCCTGTTTTTGGGTGCCAAGTTCCCATTCCAAAATCGGCATAATTCATAAAACTATAGAATGATGGCGTATCAGAAGGTTTTGCACCAAGAAATAAAACTGGAAATTCCAGTATTTGAATCAGGCGTTCGTTATTGAATTTTTTGCGGACATCTTTGCTAATATTGCTAAAGAATTGACCCACTTTCAAGGCGGTTTCTTTCGTAATTAATTCTAGAGCAGAAACTCCTGGACGGTACACTAAATCTTTTATGGCAATATCGTAATTACTTTTGGCATCCGCCATAAATTTAGCGAGAACGCTTCCACTTCCTTTTTCAATGGATTCGAAAGTTTTTATAATTTCATCTAAATTATCTGCAATTGCAATAAAATCATCAATACCATAATAAACCCGGTAGGCTGGTGAAAGTTTTATTAATTCGTAATAATCGGATGGTTTTTTATTAAAATCGCCAAAAAAACGTTCAAAAACATCGGGCATCCAATACCAACTTGGTCCCATGTCAAACGTAAATCCTTCTCTTTTTAATTGTCTTGCTCTTCCGCCAATGGTTGCATTTTTCTCATAAACAGTAACGTCATGACCTTTTTGAGCCAAATAACAAGCTGCTGCAAGAGAAGAAAATCCCGAACCAATAATTTTTATATTTTTTGTCATAGTTAGCTACAAATGTAAGAAATCTAAGTAGGGTTTTAATCTATTAATATTGTTTTGTGATTTATTTACAGATAAACAACAAGGTCAGAAATAGATCTGAAAATTCTAGTTTTGTTTGAAATATTTTGAGGTTCAATGAAATCTACCATTCTTCCTAAAAGCCATAATTCAGTATCAGAATCATTCAATACTTCATTATTAATTGCAGTTATATAAGGGTTAATTTCTTCTTTATTTGGTTCAACGGTCAAATAGGAAACGAAAGTAACTTTGTTGAAATATTTCTTCAAATCCTTCAAATTATCTAAAGGAATACTTTCTCCTAAATAAATGGATCGGTAACCGTGGTTCAAAACTTCATAATTCAAATACATCAATCCCAATTCGTGAATTTCATTTGATGGAAGGTACAACACAAAAACTTTATCATCATTTGTAGGTTGTAAAATCTGTAATTTCTCTGTGTTTATTAATAATTTTTGCTTGATTAAATAGGAAATAAAATGTTCGTGCGCTGGAGTAATGGTATCCGATTGCCACAACAAACCGATTTCATTCATTAAAGGGATAAATACCTCATAAAAAACTTCCCGAAAACTTTTTTCGGATAGCAGTCTATCATAGGTTTTAGTAAATAACGATTGATCAAAGTTTATCATTGCCATTTTGAAACTTGAAATCGCATGGCTTTTTACACTTTTCACAGAAATTATTTCTCGAACTGCCTCTGGAATTTGTTGTTCTGTAAATTTCGCAATTCGGGATATTTTGTAGCCGTGCTCGTGGAGCAATGTTATATTAAGAAGTTTCTGTAAATTGACTAAATTATAATACCTAATATTAGTGTCAGAGCGCATGGGTTCTAAGACATTGTATCTTTTTTCCCATATTCTTATCGTATGTGCTTTAATCCCTGAAATGTTTTCAAGATCTTTTATACTAAAAACATTTTTTACATTGTTCATCTTTTGAAGTAATTTATTAAACAAAAGTAGGTATTATATTCTATTAAATACTTCTTTGGAGTAAAATATAATGAAAATTATAATTTCTGTTTTGAAATAATCTAAGTTATTTATTCCTAATAAAATTTGAAATAAACATTTTTTTGCCTTTGGCTTGGCTTTTTAGGTATTTAATCGATAAAATAACAACGATGTTTTTTTTCCGATTAAATTTATTTAAGAAATAGTTTTAATAAACGGACTGGAGTAAATAATTTAAAAATAGGTAATTATGGTACTGTATTCAATTCCAAATTTAAATGAATCTTTTACAATAGCACATTCAATTCTTGAAATAAAAAATGGAATAGCGCTAATTCCTTTTTTAGACAATAACTATAAGATAACCACATCAGATAATCCCTTTGAAAGTATTATTTTAGAGTCGAAAGAATTTTTAAATTCGGCAGTTTTTGTTGCTTTTAATTTGGTTTCTATTCAAGAAAATAAAACGGATGTAACGCTTGAAATTCAAAGAAAAAAACGCTCCTGTGATCACCATTTTGAAACTACCAATTCCTTTCTATCTATAGAAAATTTAATCGCCCAACTTTCGGAAGCTATCGCCCTAACTGCTTCTCCTGTTCATAAGGTGTAAGAAATATACCCATTTTAATAGTGAATGAACTCCAAAATAAAAATGAAAGTTTCATATTTAAAGCATTTTATTTTTTACGATAGTTTTTGATAAATTATAAAAACTAAAACTTAAATAGTCGTCAATTCTTTTGCAAATTGTTTTAGTTTCTATACTTTTAGAAAAAATTAATGTATCAACTATGAATAGAATTATTTTATTTCTGATTTTGAGCCTTTTTATACCTAAAATTCACGCTCAAGAATATTTTCCTAACAATGAAAGTGTTCAAAATAAAAACAACAATTTTATCGCCTTCACCAATGCGAAAATTTATGTTACTCCAACACAAATAATCGAAAAAGGAACGTTAATCATCCAAAACGGAAAAGTTATTAGCGCAGGAATCAATGTTGTAATTCCGAAAAACTGTACTACAATAAACCTCGAAGGGAAATCAATTTACCCTTCTTTTATTGATATTTATACCAGTTTTGGAATTGAAAAACCTAAGAAAAATCCAATTTCTGAAGGCGATTCTCAATACGATACCAAACGCGTGGGGTATTATTGGAATGAAAGCATCAGATCTGAGACCAATGCTTTTGAAAACTTTACTTACAATCAAGCTAAAGCCGAAGAATTATTAAAAGCGGGTTTTGGTGTAGTAGGAACGCATGTTCAAGACGGAATTGCACGCGGAACGGGAACTTTAATAGCCCTAAACACTGCCGATAAAAGTACCCGATTATTATCCAATAAAATTTCAAATCACTTCGGTTTTACAAGAAGTGCCATTACCAATCAAACTTATCCAAGTTCGTTAATGGGAATGATGGCGTTGCTGCGCCAAATGTATTTGGACATGAATTGGTATAAAAATGGCAACTCCAAAACAAAAGATGCCTCTTTAGAAGCCTTAATAAATAACGGGAAATTAGTTCAAATCTTCACAACAGAAGACAAATTAAATAGTTTAAGAGCTTCCAAAATAGCAAAAGAATTTGGTTTGAATTATGTTTTAAAAGGTTCTGGAAATGAATTTGAGAGAATTGAAGAAATAAAAAACACCAACTCAAAATTCATTATTCCAATTAACTTTCCAGAGGCGTACGATGTTTCTAATCCCTTTTTGGCAGACCAAGTCGATTTGAGTGATTTGCGTTTTTGGAACCAAGCACCAACCAATTTAAAAATACTTTCAGACAACAATGTGGTTTTTGCATTAACTACCGACAAATTAAAGAAAACCGAAGATTTCAGAACCAATCTTTTGAAAGCTATAAAATATGGTTTTGACAAAACAAAAGCATTAGAAGCATTAACCACAATTCCAGCTTCAATTATTGGCAAAAGTGATGAAATTGGAAGTTTGAAAACAGGAAGTTATGCCGATTTTGTAATTACTTCTGGAGAAATTTTTGACGAAAAAACAATACTTTTTGAAAACTGGGTTCAGGGAAGTAAGTTTGTTGTTAATGATATGACTGCAAAAGATATCCGTGGTACGTATGATTTGACCATTGATTCCGATACCTACAAATGGAAAATTGAAGGTGAAATTGCAACTCCAAAATCAGAAGTTACGACTTCCAAATCTAAAAAAGTGGTGTCTAAACTTTCGGTTGCCAACAATTGGATTACCGCATCGGTAAAATCAAAAGATACGATCAATGTGAGTTATACCCGATTAAGTGGTTTTATAGAAAACACCCAAAATTTATCAGGAAAAGCGCTGTTGGCCAATGGCAATGAAGTCAAATGGGCGGCCATCAAAACCGCTCCTTTCCAAATGGTGAAAGATACCGTTAAAGCAGAGAAACCTCGTGTAATTGAACCCGTAACATTTCCAAATATCGCTTTTGGAAACGTCCAAAAGCCTGCGCAACAAACCCTGCTTTTCAAAAACGCAACGGTTTGGACAAATGAAAAAGAAGGAATTCAAGAAAACACCGATGTACTAGTCAAAAATGGTAAAATTGCTGCGATTGGCAAAAACATTTTGGATAGTAGTGCAATTATAATTGATGCAAAAGGAAAACATCTAACAAGCGGAATTATCGATGAACATTCGCACATTGCCATTTCTAAAGGCGTAAATGAGGGAGGACACAACTCAAGCGCAGAAGTTACCGTTCAAGATGTGGTGAATTCCGAAGACATTAATATCTATAGAGATTTAGCTGGAGGCGTTACCACGTCACAATTATTACACGGATCTGCAAATCCAATTGGCGGTTGTTCGGCTATCGTGAAATGGAAATGGGGTATGTCTGCCGATGAAATGCTTTACAAAAACCAACCTAAATTCATAAAATTTGCCCTAGGGGAAAATGTAAAACAGTCCAACAGAGGAAGTTCTAATCCAACTCGTTTTCCGCAATCCAGAATGGGAGTGGAGCAAGTTTTTACAGATTATTTCCAACGGGCCAAAGAATATGATTTAGCTTGGAAAACCTACAATTCCACTGCTAAAAAAGACAAATCGAAAGCGCCAAGAGTGGATTTAGAATTGCAAACTATAGCTGAAATCATTAACAAAGAACGCTTTATTACTTGCCACTCGTATGTGCAATCTGAAATTTTAATGATGATGAACGTTGCTGAAAAATTCAATTTTAGAGTCAATACTTTTACCCACATTCTTGAAGGATATAAAGTAGCCGATAAAATGAAAGAACACGGTGTTGGCGCCTCCACGTTCTCGGATTGGTGGGCCTATAAATTTGAAGTAAATGATGCCATTCCTTATAATGGCGCCTTAATGCACAATCAAGGTTTGGTAGTTGCCTTTAATTCTGATGATGCCGAAATGTCCCGAAGATTGAATCAAGAAGCTGCCAAAGCAGTGAAATACGGAAATGTTTCTGAAGAAGAGGCTTGGAAATTTGTCACATTAAATCCCGCTAAATTATTGCATATTGATGATAAAGTGGGAAGTATAAAAGTGGGGAAAGATGCCGATATTGTGCTTTGGAATGACAATCCGCTTTCTATTTATGCCAAAGCTGAAAAAACATTAATTGAGGGAGTTGTTTATTTTGATCTTCAAAAAGACGAGCAACAACAAGTGGCTATTGCCATAGAAAGAAACCAATTGATAGGACAATTGTTACTCGAAAAAAATAATGGATCAAGCACTCAAGAGCCTAAGAAAAGAGAGAGAAAAGAAGACCACTGCGATACTTTAGAACAATAAAAATGAGAAAAACATACAACATAGTAGTAGTATTTTTTGGTTTGCTTACAACCATAAATGCACAACAAATCCCAGGAAATAAAGAAACAAAATCCATTTTGATACTTAACGGTTTTGCACATTTGGGCAATGGAAAAGTTATCGAAAACAGCGCT